>JAFRJV010000121.1 GCA_017432075.1 Mogibacterium sp.
CAACGTATACACAGGAATCCCGTTCCTGGCTGCGATGAACATCCCGAGCACGGTATACAACATGCTGCCTTACATCATCTCGCTCATCGTTCTTGCATTCACATCCAAGAACTCCAGAGCACCGAAGGCAGAAGGAATACCATACGACAAGGGCATGCGTTAAATCATGTCAAAGGACAAAAGCGGAAGTTGCGGCTTCCGCTTTTTTTCATGCGGCCCGCATCTACCCCGGATGTGTTCCTCCCGGAATTGATTGCGGTCAGCATGCGGAAGATCGGAAATCTTAAGGGCTGTAACTTCATGATGATGTGAAGGCTTGTCTGTGTTTCGTTACTCCGCAACTCCGTCCGGAAGCACATCCGGCGTGCGGGCCGCATATTAAACGGAAGAGTCCCTCCCGGAATTGATTGCATTGAGCGTGATTTTGCTTATCTGCTTTTTATGGTAAAATGAAGCATCTATATTCATTGAACTGATGGGAGCTTTTTTATGAAGGGTACAAGGAAAATACTGGCGGTCATTCTTTCTTTGACTATGCTGCTGTCGCTGATGCCTGCTATGGCATTTGCTGATATTGAGGGCAGTGATCCTGATGCAGCTGCTGCTGAGACTGTTACGGACAGCACTGTAGAGGTGGAAGAGCAAGCCGTTCAGAATGAGGATCAGTCTGCAGATGCTGCTGAAGAGGCTATAGCAGAAGAGCCTGCGGACGGAGCTGCGGAAGCTGATGCGGCTGAGGAACTTGTTGTCGATGAGCCGGCAGATGCGAACGCGGAGGATGAAGAGCTTGCAGATGGCGACGAAGCTGCTGATGAAGAGGAGATCGGCGAAGCTGAGATCTCTTTCACAGAGGGTATCGATCCTGAAGAACTTGAAGGTGCGGATCCGGATTCTCTGATGGAGAAATTCCTTTATAGCGAGGATGCCGAGGAAGAATGGACATATGAGGATGGCAGGGCGCCGAAGGCTCCGTTATCGATCAAGGGCGACAGACTTACCGGAAACAACCTGAAGTACTATAACTATTTCAAAACCATCATCACTCAGGTATCAGCCGGAAGCAGAACCGAGACCTCGATGCAGGTACCGGTCACATCGATCACCGGTAAAAGCACATACACAGCCAAGAGCCTTGGTCTTTCAAAGTTTGGTACTGTAAGGAACGGAACTCTGTATCTTACAAGTGCAGCACAGAAGAAGATCAATGCTTTGATTGCCCCGGAGGACTGGAGAAAGGTATATACCAGTATAGTCAGTGATTTTGCGGCTGACAGCTATTGGGTGGACTGGTACACAAGGCAGTATTTCTATGGTGCGAGCTGGTACATAAAAGGCACTTCGAAGTCCATTACATTTGTAAAGAGCAAATCCAAAGCTACGATCCAGCTGGCGGTTATCCCTGAGCTTGCATCTTCGACATTCAGAGTAAGTTCAGGCAAGATCAGTGCTGCAAATACTGCAAAGGCCTATGCAAGATCGATAGCTTCGACCTCCGACAGCACCATAGCTGCGAAGTATGGAGACACCTATTACGAGAACTGTGACTACAACAGACTTCGTTATTACTGCGAAGAGATCGCACGCCTTACGGAGTATGACTCTGTAGCATATGAGACTCCGGTAAACCAGCTGTACTGGAAGGGTGCGTGGAGCATGATCAACGTGTTTGACCGTAACACCAGTACCAAGACTGTCTGTGTGGGTTATGCCATGGCATTCAAATATCTCTGTGATCTGAGCACGTTCAGGAGCGACTGGATCGATTGCCAGGTAATGTCCGGCGACGCTATGACCAGTAATGGATGGGAAGGTCACATGTGGAATCTCGTCAGGATGAATGACGGTCTCAATTATCTGGTAGATCCTACATGGATGGATCTGGATGGAACCTGGGATGGCGAACCATATATATCAGCAATCTGGTTCCTGAGAGGAGCAGCAGACGGAACTGCAAATTCATATACAGTTAATGGCTATTTGCGCAAATACGACGACTGGACTATAGCCACGATCCCTGCGGCAGAGAGGACTATTGCGAAGGCAGATTACCAGAAAGTCGCCGACAGACCGATAGTCCTCCCGGGTACGAAGCTTAAGAAGATCGGCAAGGGTAAAAAGTCTTTCAAAGCCAGATGGATACCGGTAACGACACCTGTCGGTGCGCTGTATGTTGACGGATATCAGATCCAGTACAGCTTAAAGAAGAACTTCAGGAAAGCAAAGACTGTGACTGTGAAGGGCTTCGGTCAGTCCACAAAGGTCATAAAAAAGCTTAAAAAGAAAAAGGTATATTATGTACGTATCCGCACCTATGCAAAGGTGGGCAAACACACGTATTACAGCGCATGGAGCGGCAGAAAAAAAGTAAAGACCAAATAGACTGAGAACACGGGCGGGAGCGAAAGCTTCCGCCTATTTAATTATTAATGCAATCGCAATGCACATGTGTTTCGTAGTATACTTATGTTGTAATAATATGCACGTTTGTAAGAAATCTGCAAAGGAGCTGGGATATGGAAACAAAAGACATTCTTAAGTACGTCGACCATACACTTCTTGCTCAGACAGCAAAGTGGGACGACATCAAAGCACTGATCGATGACGGCATCAAATACGAGACAGCAAGCGTATGCATCCCGCCGGGGTATGTCGCTCAGGCAAGGGAGTATATCGGAGCAAGGCTTCCGATCTGCACTGTCATCGGATTCCCGAACGGCTATAACACAACAGCAGTCAAAGCATTCGAGACAAGCGATGCACTGGACAACGGCGCTGACGAGATCGACATGGTCATCAACATCGGCTGGGCAAAGGACGGCAGATGGGATGACATCGAGAACGAGATCCGCACACTCAAGGAGATCTGCGGCGACCACATCCTCAAGGTCATCATCGAGACAAGCATGCTGACCGACGAGGAGAAGGTAAAGCTCTGCGAGATCGTCACTTTCGCGGGTGCTGACTTCATCAAGACTTCGACCGGTTTCGGCGGAGGCGGAGCTACATTCGAGGATGTGGAACTCATGGTGAAGAACGTCGGAGAAGGCGTAAAGGTAAAGGCTTCCGGCGGTATCAGTGGACTCGATGACGCAGCTAAGTTCCTCGAGATCGGAGCTAAGAGACTCGGCACAAGCAGAGTCGTTAAGGCTGCTAAAGCTGCCGAATAAAAATTATCTGAACAGCTGCAAAAGTGCTGAAAATACGCCGGAAAGACGGCCAAATTATAATAAAGTTATAACATTCGCAATATTGTTACTGAAATAATGTGAAAAGAGGTACTGGAAATGGTAGATTACACAGAAGGCGCAGGATATCAGTATCACGTTGGACTCAGACCCGGCGACGTAGGTGAGTACGTAATTCTTCCTGGCGACCCGCACAGAGTCCCAAAGATCGCGGCGTATTTCGACAATGCGGAAAAGGTCGCAGACAGCCGTGAGTATGTAACTTATACAGGCTATCTTGACGGAGTAAAAGTCAGCTGCACCAGTACAGGCGTTGGCGGACCGTCGGCATCAATTGCGCTCGAAGAGATCGCAAATGTAGGCGGCAAAACATTTATCAGAGTCGGAACCTGCGGCGGTATGGACATAGACGTAAAGGGCGGCGATGTAGTTGTTGCTACGGGAGCTGTCCGCATGGAGGGAACTTCAAAGGAATACTGCCCGATCGAATATCCGGCTGTTGCCGATGTAGAGGTCGCTGCTTCGCTGGCTCAGGCAGCCAGAAAACTCGGTGCGGACTATCACACGGGAGTCGTGCAGTGCAAGGATGCGTTCTATGGTCAGCATATGCCTGAGGCGCTCCCTAACAGCTATGAACTTCTGAACAAATGGGACGCATGGCTGCGCATGGGATGCAAGGCATCGGAAATGGAATCGGCTGCGCTCTTCATAGTAGGAGCATACCGCAGGCTGAGAGTCGGCTCGGTATTCCTGGTCGTTGCTAACCAGGAGAGAGAAAAGGCAGGCCTGCCTAATCCGCAGGAGCACGATACAGATCTGGCTATCCGCGTCGCGATAGAAGCGATCCGCATGATGATAGCCGACGAGAAGATCCATGGTGAAAGAAAATAGAGGGTGATATTATGGCTAAAAGAGTATTCTGGATAGTGCTCGACAGCGCGGGCATAGGCGGAGCTCCTGATGCGGCTGAATTCGGAGACTTCGGAGCCGATACTTTCGGCAGCTGCTATAAGAGCGGCGAGCTTGATGTTCCGAATATGGAAAAAATGGGACTAAAAAACATCGCAGGCACATCATTTTGCGATCCTCAGGACGAAATCATCGGATGCTACTGCCGCATGCATGAGAAATCACGCGGCAAGGACACCACAGTAGGCCACTGGGAGATGGCGGGCATGGTCTCGCCTAACCCGCTGCCTACATATTACGAAGGATTCCCGCAGGAGATCCTCGATAAGCTGTCAGAAGCTACGGGCCGTGGAATTGTCTGCAACAAGACGTATTCCGGCACCGATGTAATCAGGGATTACGGTAAGCATCACGTTGAGACAGGTGATCTCATCGTTTATACGAGTGCTGACAGCGTGATGCAGATCGCGGCTCACGAGGACGTAGTGCCTATTGAAGAGCTTTACGATATCTGCCACAAGGCAAGAGAGATAATGCAGGGCGAGCACGGCGTAGGCCGCATAATCGCGAGACCGTTCGAGGGCGAGTGGCCATTTAAGAGGACGGTAAGGCGTCACGACTACAGCCTGCAGCCACCAAAGGAAACAGTCCTGGATGCATTGAAAAAAGAGGGATTCCAGACTATTGGCGTTGGCAAGATCTACGACATTTTCGCAGGAAAGAGCGTAATGTTCAGCTACTCCAACAAGGGTAACGAAGCTAACATGGTAAGGACGATCGATCTTGCAGATGCAGATTTCGAAGGTCTCTGCTATGTGAATCTGGTAGACACCGACATGATCTACGGACACAGGAGAGATATTCCGGGTTATACCAAAGCTCTCAACCTGGCGGACAAACAGTTCGGCGAACTTATGAAGAAGATGGGACCTGAAGACATGCTTATGATCACGGCAGATCATGGCTGCGATCCGGCATTCAAGGGAACCGACCACACCAGAGAAGATATTGCATGCCTCGTATGGGGTCCGGGTCTCAAAAAGGGAGTTGACCTCGGCACACGCGATACCTTTGCCGATATGGCGGCAACGATCGCTGAGTACTTCGGCATAGACTACCGTGGAGACGGAACTTCGTTCCTTGCAGATATCACGGAATAATCAAGAAGGTAAGATATTGGCAGATACTATTGCTGCGATTTCAACAGCGCCCGGTGAGGGCGGAATAGGGATAGTAAGGGTCAGCGGACCTCAGAGCTTGAGCCTCATGAAGAGGCTCAAGTTTGCTTGTCCTGAAAAAATCGAACCACGACACGCATATTTCGGCAGGGTCGTCAGGGACAGCTCCGATAAAAACGCCAAAGTCATCGATGAAGGGATATTCCTGTATATGAAAGCACCTGCTTCGTATACAGGTGAAGACATGCTTGAGATACAGGTGCATGGCAGCAATGTTTCGCTTAGAGCAATACTTGCTGCGGTCCTCGATTCGGGGCTGCCTGATGTAAGGATGGCGGATCCGGGCGAGTTCACCAAACTCGCTTTCCTCAATGGGAAAATGGATCTTTCGCAGGCAGAGGCTGTCATAGACATCATTAAGGCAAAAAGCGATCTGTCCCTTGAGATCGCTGAGGGACAGCGTGCCGGCAGACTCAGTGAAAACATAAAGAATATCAGGGGTAAGCTGGTCGATGTTCTTGCTCAGATGGCAGTGGATATCGACTACCCGGACGAGGATTATGAGACGGACGCTTATGAGGAGCTGATCGAACAGCTCAGAGTGGTCCGTGAGGAAGTTGAAGATCTCCGCAATACCGCTTCGATCGGCAGGATAGCCCGCGAGGGTGTCAGGGCTGTCATCGCAGGCAAGCCGAATGCGGGCAAGAGCTCTCTGATGAACGCGATCCTAGGTGAGGGGCGTGTGATAGTCACGGATATCCCGGGGACGACGCGCGATACGGTCGAAGAGAGCGCTTCACTGGGAGGCGTGCCTATCGTGCTCGTTGATACAGCAGGTCTGCGCGATTCCGACGACAAGGTGGAGAAGATCGGCATAGAGCGCACCACTCAGGCCATTGCAGGCGCAGATCTGGTCATACTAGTGCTTGACGGCAGCCGCGAACTCGATGAAGAGGACGAAAGAGTACTGTCGTTCATAGAAAAGATCGAAATGGATCATGTCCTGGTCGTTATAAACAAGGAAGACCTCGGCAGATCTGTTTCAGAGGATGCGGTTCGCGACAGACTGCCGGGAGCAAGGATCATCAGTACTTCTCTGGTCGGAAGGGAAGCCCTTGTGGCTGCACAAAAGGTCTCTGATGCTGTCGGTGAGATGTTCGACCTCGGACGTATCCGCGTCAGGGAGACCAATATCGTTACTAACGAGAGACATGTTCACCTGCTGAAGAAAGCGTCGGCCGATCTGGATGAGGCCATTGCCATGCTGCAGAATGGCGAACCCGTTGAAGTTGCTGAGCTTTCGGCTCATTATGCGTACGGAGCTCTGGGGATGATCATCGGCGAGGAGGTCGGCGATGAGATCCTTGATACCGTTTTCAGCAAGTTCTGTCTGGGAAAATAAAAAAGAGCTGTGCACAGCTCTATAAGGATAATTCGCGGATCAGCTCATGCGGCAGTACAGTCCGGACCGGACATTCCGCAAACAGCTCTGAATCGCGCGTAACGAAAAACTCGCAATTACTGTCAACTGCACACTGTATCTGAAGCGCGTCTTCAACATCAGTGGCAAGGCCGGCAGTGATTGCTTTTTCTATATTGCCGCCGGATACCGGCTGCACTTCACAGAGCGCACACAGATTGAGTATGATCTGGTTTCGCTCTGCAACGGAATACTCCTTTCTGAGAATATAATATATATTGGTCAGAGAGTGAGCTGCTATATGGATATCGATCATGCCATTCAGAGAGGAGTCGAATAGATACTCGGCTGCAAGAGCTTCATCTCCTCTGAAAAGAAGGTAGTCGATCAGTATGTTTGTATCAAGAAAGACTTTTGGGGTATTATCTGCCATATTTTTCATCTAAATACTTATTTCGTTCTTCTCTGTAGTCTTCGCTTATGTTACCTGCAGCGTCCTTGTGTGAATTGCGTATCTCCCGAAGAGAAGCCAGAGCATTCACTTTCATATCATTTGATGTGCTCTTTCTTATCGTCAGAACTCCATCAACAACGCTGAGCTCCACGGGATCATTCACGCTCAGAGAGGCCTCCTTGAGAAGTTTTTTAGGAATATACAGCCCCTGACTGTTTCCCCATGTCCTGATAATAGACTGCATGTATACCTCCTGTGTCAAAATGTATATACATATCGTATATACATTATACAAGACCTGTGCTTCCTGTCAAGCGGACACAGGCGCTTTTCATCATGTAGAAGTTTGAAAAGCCATGTGGTAGAATGTCTGTGATATTTTCAAAGATAAGGAAAAAGAACGTGAAGGGTATATCGTCAGAAGAAAAGTACAGGATAATAGTTATAGGCGCCGGTCACGCGGGATGCGAGGCCGGTCTTGTTTGCGCGCGTCTCGGTATGGAGACTGCGATGTTCTGCACGGATATCGATTCGGTCGCCATGATGCCGTGCAATCCGTCAATCGGCGGAACAGGCAAAGGACACCTTGTGCGCGAGGTCGATGCTCTTGGCGGAGAGATGGGTCTTAATATCGACAAGACCTTCATTCAGTCCAAGATGCTAAACACTTCAAAGGGCCCGGCAGTGCATTCACTGAGGGCTCAGGCAGATAAGGAAAAGTATCATCAGGAGATGCTGAAGACCATTCGCGAACAGGAGCATCTTGAGCTTATCGAAGACGAAGTCACGGAATTGCTGCTCTCTGAACGCAGTGATTGCAATGATTCCGGAAAACCTGTGGAAAAGTTTGTCAGAGGTATCAGGACCTCATCAGGCAAAGAATACACTTGTGATGCGGTCATCTTCGCCACCGGAACTTTCCTTGCGGGAAAGATATTCATAGGTGACGATATACGCATTTCGGGTCCGGGAGGTCTCCGTCCGGCAACCAAGCTGGGCGATAATCTCAGAGACCTCGGATTCCCTATCCGGAGGTTCAAGACAGGAACTCCGGCAAGGATGCACAAGGACACGCTTAACTACGATGCGATGACCGAGCAGCTCGGCGATGAAAAGATCGTTCCGTTCAGCTTCATGAACGAGGACAAGACTTACGATATCGACCAGATCAGCTGCTGGCTTTCGTATACAAACGAGACTACACACAAGATCATACTTGATAATATAGAAAAGTCGGCCATGTATTCCGGAAATATTGTCGGAGTCGGCCCGAGATACTGTCCGTCTATCGAGGACAAAGTATCGCGATTCAAAGACAGAAAAAGGCATCAGCTTTTCGTCGAACCTGAGGGACTAGACACTGATCTGATGTACATCCAGGGCATGAGTTCCAGTCTTCCGGAGGACGTGCAGCATGCATTCTATGCTACCATTCCGGGGCTTGAACATGCTGAAATTCTAAGCCCGGCCTACGCAATTGAATACGACTGCGTAGATCCCCTGTCGCTCAAACCGAGCCTTGAGAGCAAGCTGGTTGAAGGCATGTTCTGTGCCGGTCAGTTCAACGGAAGCTCGGGATATGAGGAGGCGGCAGCACAGGGCCTGCTTGCCGGCATCAATGCAGTCAGCAAGCTCAAGGGCAAAGAACCGCTCGTACTCAGGCGCGACCAGGGATATATAGGAGTTCTTATAGACGACCTCGTCACCAAAGGCACCAACGAGCCTTACCGCATAATGACTTCGAGAGCGGAATACAGGCTTCTCCTCAGGCAGGACAACGCCGACAGAAGACTTACTGAGATCGGTTACAAATACGGTACGGTCACGGAAGAAAGATACAGAAGATATCTTGAAAAGAAGGAAAAGGTCGACGCAGAAGTCGCAAGACTCAGAGCAAAGAGAGTCGATATAGACACTTTCAGAGAGTTCCTATACGAGCATGAGATCCGCAGAGCAGAGGCTGCCTGCAATGGAGATCCGGATAAGCATGAACAGCTCGAAAGAAAGAAAAAGGAACTGGAAGAGACTCCGAATCAGTGCTTTGCAGATATCCTGAAGAGGCCGGCCATTTATTATAAAGACCTCGAAGATATAGATGACGAGACCAGACCTGCCCTCACAGAGAATGAGAAGACAGAAGTAGAGGTGATCCTTAAGTATGACGGTTATATCCGCAAGCAGATCAACGAGGTGGAAAAGCTCAGAAGCCTTGAGGATAAAAAGCTCAGCGAGACGCTGGACTATCACGCCATCGGAGGCTTAAGGCTGGAAGCGAGACAGAAGCTTTCGGATATCCGCCCTATCACAGTCGGTCAGGCGAGCCGCATATCAGGCGTCTCCCCTGCTGACATAAACGTATTGCTCGTATATCTAGAAAAAGAGATGCGCAGCCGGTAATTTAAAGGCTTTTCAAGCGCTTCGCTCACGTGCTTCGTCGCCGGGAACGCCATCTCGTTCGGCCTTGCTTCGCAATGTTCGCTTATCGCTTAAAAAGACCTGGATTGTCCGGTACTTATTATTAATAAAATAATGAATACAGAATCTAATCTAATTATTAATACACTTAAGACTAAGTTTGGTGAGCAGAAGGCAGCTGCTCTTCTCGCCTACCTTGACCTTGTACTTGTCAGAAATGAGCATATAAATCTCACTGCAGTCAGAGACCGCGATGAGGCTCTTGTAAAGCATGTGCTCGATTCTCTTGCCATTGTTGATCTGCCTGAATACGAAAAAGCAGAAACTATCATTGATGTAGGCACCGGCGCAGGATTTCCGGGCGCTCTGCTCGCGATCGTCAGTCCTGAAAAGGAATTTACCCTTCTCGACTCCACTCTCAAGCGTCTTAAAGTAATAGATGAGTTTGCACAGACTCTGAATATAAACAATCTTAGAACAGTGCATGCCCGTGCTGAGGAGATATCAAGAAAGCCTGAATACAACGAGTCTTTCGATATCTGCGTATCCAGGGCAGTAGCTAATCTTGAAAAGCTTTCAGGATGGTGCCTCCCTTTCGTCAGAAAAGGGGGACAATTCATTGCATATAAAGGAGAGAATTACGAGGAAGAGCTTCAGCAGGCAGCTAAAGCTCTTAAGAAGAACAAAGCTCACCTCTCCTATACAGAATCCTATAAAGACGTGCCGGAAGAGATCTCCGGACACGTGCTTCTGGTAATCTCCAAATAAAATGTTTCACGGGAAACATTGTTCCTGAATATAGCCTAAGAACATCTCATCGTTCACAAAAATGTTTCACGGGAAACATTGCGAGCTTCTATATATAGTGGTTAGTTTTCTTTTATAACACAATTTGCATTTTGCATTTATTAAAGGCCACTAAAATCACGGAAAATACACACAATAGCCACATAAGATGTAGAAAACCCAAAGATATTTGGCGTATAATACACGGAAGTGTTTAATCGGGAACTATGTCCCGCAGGAGGTAATTAATGGGCAAGGCTATTGCTATTTTTAATCAAAAGGGCGGTGTAGGAAAGACAACCACCAACATCAACCTGGCAGCGTGTCTGGCGCGCAGGGGAAAGAAGGTCCTTATGGTGGACATCGATCCGCAGGGTAATACGACCAGCGGTATCGGTATTCGCAAGAGGACTCTGAAATCCACCCTGTATGACGCTCTCATAGATACGGACTTTGATGTAAGAAAAGCTGTACTGCCAACAAATACTGAGAACCTTTTCCTCATACCTGCAAGCGTTGATCTTGCAGGCGCGGAGGTAGAATTGGCTCAGCTTGAAGGCCGCGAACGCAGGCTCAAGAGAGTCATCGACGCTGTAAGAGACGATTACGACTATATACTGGTCGACTGCCCTCCTTCACTGGGTATTCTGACCATCAACTCGCTCACGGCTGTCAACAGCGTTCTCATCCCTATCCAGTGCGAATTCTATGCTCTTGAGGGAGTCAGCCAGCTCATAAGCACCATCGAAAAGGTAAAAGAAAGACTGAATCCGGGTCTTTACATAGACGGAGTCATTCTGAGCATGTTTGATGGAAGAACTAACCTCTCCCAGGCTGTTGTCGCAGACGTAAGAAACTTCTTCGGACCGGCCATGTACCACACGATAATTCCGCGTAACGTAAGGCTGGCAGAGGCCCCTAGCTTCGGTAAGCCGATCATAGACTATGACCCGAAGGCGCAGGGCGCTAAGGCATACCAGGAATTCACCAAGGAATTTCTGGCCAGAGAAAGAGCAAGAAAGAGAGCGAAGTAACAATGGCCAAGAAAGCAGGACTGGGGAGAGGCCTGGATGCACTATTTGCTGATGCAGCCCCGGTAGAAGAAGCAAGGAGACCTGTTGGCGCGGATGAAGGGAAATCATCAAAAGCGTCAGACGATACAGAAAATGAGGACAGGGTCCTCTACGTAGATATAAACGACATCAGACCAAACAGCGCCCAGCCGCGTAAGTATTTCGACGAGGCCAAGCTCGGTGAGCTGGCAAATTCGATCAAAACGAACGGAGTCATCCAGCCTCTCATAGTCAGAGAGAGCTCCAATGGCTACGAGCTGGTAGCCGGAGAAAGAAGATGGCGTGCAGCCAGGATGTCCGGCATGAGAACGGTCCCTTGCATCGTAAGGAACTTCGACGATAAGCAGAATGCAATCGTCGCGATCATCGAAAACATGCAGAGAGAAGACCTCAATCCAATTGAAGAGGCCCTGGGACTCAAGTCGATGACAGAGAAATACGGTTTCACACAGGAGCAGGTTTCCGCTTCGCTCGGAAGAAGCCGTACATATATCACGAACAGCATAAGGCTGCTCAAACTGCCTGAAGAGATACAGCAGTACGTGTCAAGCGGACAAATGTCCGCGGCACACGGAAGAACTATCATAAACATCCCTGACAAGGCAAAGCAGAAGGAAATCGCTGACAAGATCATCCGCAATGATCTGTCCGTAAGAGCTACCGAAAGGCTTGCTGAAAAGGTAAAGGATGAGCTGAGGCCTGAGCGCAAGAAGCGCAAAAAGGCTTCTGATACAGACAAGGCGAAATCTGCAGAGATCGCTGCTGTCGAAAGAGAACTCATGACGCTGCTTGGCACAAAAGTGCACATCGACGGCGATGACAAAAAGGGAAAAATCGAGCTCGAGTATTACAGCCTCGATGAGCTCAACAGGCTTATCGACTCGCTGAGGGATGCCTTCAGATAGAGAGGAGAAGTCATGGACAATCAATATATCAATTCGCTTCCGTTCCCGGCTTGTACAGTAGACCCCGGCGGCATAGTATCCGGCGCCAATCCGCTCATGAAGAATGTTTTCGTCTATGAGGACATAGTCGGATCCAAATTCTTCACACTGACGGGTATCAAGCGTGAACAGCTCCTGAGTGCCAACACTGAGGAGAGGATCCTTGACCGCAATGACAAGCTGTTCAAGCTCTGGGTCAACGAGGATCCTAAAGAGGACGAGGACATAGTCGTATTCTTCGACGAAGCGACTGCAAGAGAGTCGTTCAAGAGCAAGCTCGAAAGCGACAGGGCTGCGATCGTGTATATCAACATCGATAACTACGATGAACTGATCGCAAGCTCACCGGAGGATCTCAGAAGACTCATTCCGGCGCAGATCGACGGACTTCTCCGTAAATGGGGAGACTCGTTTGAGTCACCTGTCATCAGCACATGGGACGACAGGTACGTCATGTATACGACCCGCGGACAGCTGAATCGCATGATAGAAGAGAACTTCAGCATTCTTGACGAGGTCAGGAACCTGGAGTCGAAGATCGACTTCCCGGCTTCTATAAGCCTTGGAATAGGAGTGTCCGGCGTCTCGCTGATAGAATCGACTGAGCTGGCGGAAGCAGCACTTGAGCTTGCGCTCGGACGCGGAGGCGACCAGGCAGTAGTAAAGACCGACGACGGTACAAACTATTATGGCGGAACGCTCCTTTCACTCGAAAAGAACAACCGCAGTAAGCCGAGAGTCATAGCTCACGCCATGAAAGCGCTTATAGAGGATGCCGACAAGGTGTTCATCATGGGGCACAAATGGCCGGACATGGATGCTTTCGGATCGGCACTGGGAGCCAGCGCGATATGCAGCTTCCTCGGCAAGGATTCATACATCGTCATAGAGAAGCACAATGAAGCGCTCGATACCATCTATGACAAAGCAGTGGATGCTGATAATTATCAGATAATCAAGCCTGAAAAAGCGCTCCGCATGGTGACAGATATGTCGCTGCTCATCATCGTAGACACCAACCGACCAATGCTGGTTGAGTGCTCGGAGCTGGCGGATGCCTGCAAGACGAGGGTCGTTATCGACCATCACAGGCTGGCAGCAGATTCGTACCACAATTCGGCGGTCGCCTATGTGGAAAGCTACGCATCATCGGCAAGCGAACTGATGGCAGAGCTGATGCAGCACTTCTCGCAGAAGCGCTTTATCAGCAAGTTCGAGGCAGAAGCGATGCTCGCAGGTATCATGGTAGACTCCAACAACTTCTCCGGAAGGACCGGAGTCAGAACCTTCGAGGCAGCTTCGTGGCTCAAGCGCGGCGGTGCAGACAGCACCGAAGTCAAGAAGTACTTCCAGGTAAGACAGGAGGACTTCCTTGCAAAGGCAAACGCGATAGTCGGAGCGGAATTCGCTCCTGACGGAATCGTGTACGCCATAACCGAAGGAACAACAAACAACATACAGATCATCAATGCACAGGTCGCTGACGAGCTGATGACGGTAAAAGGCACAAAGGCATCGTTCGTTCTCGGACGGAACGCGAGAGGCCAGACCGTAGTGAGCGCAAGGTCTCTGGGTGAGATCAACGTACAGTCGCTTATGGAAAAGCTAGGTGGAGGCGGACACTTTACCTCTGCTGCGGTCCAGACCGATGAACCGCTTGCGGAAGTGCTGGCACGCATAAAGAAGGGCATCAAGGACGCTTTCGACAAGGAAGAGGAAGAGCGCAGACGCGCCATGAGCAAAACTCAGGAAATTGAACTGATCAGATGATCCGGAAAGACGGAGGAAAATATAATGGAAGTCATTTTGAAACAGGATGTCAAGGGAACAGGTAAAGCCGGTCAGATAGTAAAGGTAAGCGACGGTTACGCACGCAACAAGCTGATACCGGGAGGACTCGCAGTTGAAGCGACTCCGGCCAACAAGAAGGCGATCGAGAGAGAAAAGGCAAAGGCCAAAGAGAAATACGAGGCGGATAAGGCCGCAGCTCTTGATCTTGCAAATCAGCTTTCGGATAAGATCGTCGTAGTAAAGACAAAGGTCGGCGAAAACGGAAGACTTTTCGGCGCAATCACTTCCAAGGAAGTAGCCGCTGCGATCACTGAGCAGACAGGCATCGAAGTCGACAAGAGAAAGATCATTCTCGACAAGCCTATCAAGGAGACAGGCGTTGAGACACTTGAGATCAAGCTGTTCCAGGATATAAAAGCCAAGGTGGTCGTCAAGATCGAAGGCGGAAAGTAAAAATGGACGAAGAAAGAAAAGACGTACTGCTTCCGCCGGTAGATATAGACGCCGAGAAAGCAGTGCTGGGTTCCATGCTCAAAAACCAGGATGCCAGAGCCGATGTCAGCGCGATGCTCAGAGCTGAGGATTTCTACCTCAAGGAGCATCAGGAGATATACAGGACCATGCTCGACATGGATCAGAGAGGCACAGGCATCGATATAACAACGGTGTACTCCGCCCTGAAGCAGAGAAAGACCGCCGACATGGTAGGCGGTATCACATATCTGAGCAGGCTGATGGACGAGGCCATCGTTCCTTCGAATGCCCGCTATTACGCTGAGACCGTCTCGGACAAGTCCAAGATGAGACAGCTGATAACAGAGGCAGAGTCAATAAGGGATGCAGCGTATTCGTCCGAACTCCCGCCTGAAGACATTCTCGACAACGCTGAGCAGCGCATCCTCGAGATCGCGCACAAAGCCCAGCGCAGCAGCTATGTAGATATCAACGATGTGCTTTTCGAGAACATCAAACAGCTGCAGGAACTGGAGAAGAACGGCAACGACAAGGGCATCCCGACAGGCTTCAGGGATGTCGACAAGATCCTCGGCGGATTCCAGAAGACAGACCTTATTATCCTTGCTGCCAGACCGGGTGTCGGCAAGACGGCATGGGCCCTCAACGTAGCGGAACATGCGGCTTCGATCGGCAAAAAGGTGATGGTGTTCAGCCTTGAGATGGCCAACACCCAGCTCGGCGAGAGACTGCTCTCCATGACTTCGAGCGTGCCTCTGGAGCACATCCACAAGGGCGAGATCTCGATGGAAGAATGGGAGGATCTTTCCGCAGCACAGGACAGCTTTTACGGATACGACATGGTCATCGACGAATCGTCAGTGATCACGCCGGTAGAGATGAAAAACAAATGCCGCCGCTTCAAGCAGGAGAAGGGCGACCTGGATCTGGTCGTCATCGACTATCTCCAGCTGATGAGCATGGGCGGATACAGAATAGAACAGCGTGAAAAAGAGATCGCGGCCATCACAAGATCGATCAAGATCATGGCCAAGGAGCTCGAATGTGCGGTAATACTGCTGTCGCAGCTCTCCAGAGGACCTGAGCAGCGCGGAGGCGATCACATGCCGAAGCTGTCTGACCTCAGAGACTCCGGTGCGATCGAGCAGGACGCAGACGTTGTCATCTTCCTCAAGAGAGATGATTACTACAGCTCCGAAGATGAAAGAGCAAACATTGACGAGAGCACAGGCCTCACCTGCGCGGTCAATATTGCCAAGCACAGAAACGGTCCGGTCGGAATAGCAAATCTGACATGGATCCCAAGATACGTAAAATTCGGCAACATGGCGAGAGAGTAAGAGCTATGGCAAAGGTCAAACTGTCGGTAGACAAAGGAAGGGACATCTTCCTTCACAGAACGAAGATCGAGAACCTGTTTATAAGTGAGTATCTCCCGGATGCACCGGGCGATTATGTTAAGGTGTTCCTGTTTGGCCTGATGCACGCTCAGTATGACCTGACGCCTAACAGGAGTGAACTCGCAAAGCTGCTGAAGCTCAGCGAGGAAGAGATCGCTGAGGCCTGGATCTACTGGGAATCAAGAGGTCTGGTGCGTATCGTTCGTGAAAAAGACAGCAACAACGAAGAAGTAAGCCATGTCATCTTTCTTTCGAAGATAGAGGAGCTTTACGGAAAGCTTGCCGAGACACAGCCGGCTGCTGCGGTTACAGAGGAACCTGCAGAGGAAGACCTGCCGCTCTATGTCTCGATCGACGATATGGACTTCGATGAAGTCATAAACAGCAAGCTCGTCGACAGAAAGCTGCGTGAGCTTTATGAGAAATTCCAGATCACCACTGGAAGAACGATCTCCAGGCAGGAGGTCTCCAAGATCGAGGACGCGATAAAGGTATATGGCATAGAGCCGGAGATCTTCGACTTCGCGATCGACTATTGCGCCGATCTTCAGAAGTACAGCGTCGACTATATCTTTAAAGTCGCACTGAGATGGACCGAAGAAGGCTGCCGTACGGTCGAGGAAGCGAAGCGGCTGCTTGACAAACACAGCCGCAGGAATGACTGCTACAGGCAGGTCTTCAAGGCGCTTGGCTTTAACAGGTTACCTGCGCCGATAGACCGTGAGATCATGGACAGATGGTTCGACGGGCTGAATTGCTCACTCGCGGAGGTGCTTGATGCATGTTCTGCGGCTGCAGGCATCAGAGAGCCGAACCTAAAGTATGTCAACAAGGTCATAGAGAACCGCAGGCTTGAGAAAGGCGGAGTAAACACCAGACTCCCGAAAGACAGTGCTCAGAATGGCTCCGCAGAGTCAGGCGCTGATGAAGGAAGTCCGGTAAGCCGCAAAGTCCTGGCGGATTATTACGAATTCATAAGGAATGAAGATGAGAAAGCGCGCGAGGCGCGCATAGTGGAAGTCCTCAGAAAAGTGCCTGAGATGAAGGCGGTCTTCGAAGCGGAAAGCAGCGTCAACTCAAAGATGCTCTCGCTCAGACCGGGTGCTGATAATCTCGATGCACGACAGAGGCTGAGGGCTGAAAGAATAGCGATAGAGGAAAACAGAAAACAGCTCCTGACCGGTAACGGTTTCCCAAGCGACTATCTGACAAGAAAGTACAGATGCAGTATTTGCAAGGATACCGGATACACGGATGAGGGCATGGTGTGCAGCTGCTGCAGGGAACGCGCTGCGGAAGCATACAAATGGCACACAGATAAAGAAAAGGCGTAAATGAAGTTTATTGATCCCGAAGAAGTAAAGAAAAATACCGAAGAAGAATCAAAGCCCGCTGAGGTCTATTCCGAAATAGCGGAGCCCGAAATGCCGGAGATAGACGACGCTCAGATAAGAGCGTTGGCTTTGGCATACGCCAGATACCTCAAGGACCATAATCTTGCTCCGGGAGATGCCACAAATGTGGAGCCGGAGGAGATCGGAGTATCTGTCGATGGACTCGATGTCGAACTGGATATAGAGGTCAGCGAGGATGAAGAGGCTCCGGAACAGGAAGACGAACTCTTTGAAAACGTAGAGATATCGGTCGATGAGCCCGATGAAGAGGCTGCAGAAGAGGAACTCTTTGAAGAAACACCGGCTGAAGAGCCTGTAGAAGAAGAAATCCCGGAAGCCGATGAAACTATTGAGGAACCGGAAGAAATTTTCGAAGAGATAACTGAAGAAGAATCCGTCGAAGAGGAAGAACTTCCGGAAGCCGAGAAAGAGTCTGATGAACCGGAGGAGGCTCCGGCAGAAGAATCCGTTGAAGAAACGATAGAGGAATCTGTTGAAGAGCAGGCTGAGGAAATAACAGAAGATCTCGAAGAAAAAGTTCCAACCGAAGAGCCGGCAGAGGAAACCTCTGCAGAAGAGGAAATCCCAGAAACCGTTGAAAAAGCTGAGGACCAGGAAGAAATCTTCGAAGAAGTAACTGAAGAAGAATCTGCCGAAGAAGAATATCCAGCTGAGGAGTCGATCGAGGAAACTCCTGCTGAAGACGAACCTGTAGAAGAGGAAGCCTTAGAAGAAACTCCAGTCGAATCGATAGAAGAAACAACCGAGGAAGAATCTGACGAATCGGAAGAGACTCCGACTGAAGAATCTGTTGAAGAAACGACGGAAGAATCTGCTGAAAAGCAGAATGATGAAACCGCGGATGCTCCGGCAAAGAAGAAATCAAAGGAAGATCCTAAGAAAAAGGCGATAAGAAAAGCAAGAGAACGGGCTGCTAAGAAGAAGCTCCGGAAAAGGCTCGAAGCCAAGGAAAAGAATAAAGAGAAATTCCTTAAAGGAGGAAATGTTCCGCTTGCAGGCATAACAAATCTTCACGACAAAATACAGGACGGCATCGACGGAGCCTTCGTCACTGTCGGCAAACAGGCCGTCAGCGGAGCTCATAAGATATCTTCGACATATACTCAGACCCGCAAAGGAATCGCTATAGCCGTTCTGATCACAGGATTGCTGGCAGCCGGTCTTCTGGTCGTATTCGACATATTCACAGTCTATGAATATGCGTATAACGGCAAGGTTCTCGGATATGTCAAGAATCAGGAGGAGGTCACTGACGTTCTCGATGTCGCGGGCAGACAGCTCACATATAACAGCAGCACCGAAGCGGACGTAAAGTTTGTGGCAAACCAGAACGTAACGTTCAACCCGGTAGACGGCAGGGGCAAGAGTACAGACGACTCGGATACGGTCGTCAACAAGCTCATTTACATGACGGATATCGAGACCGAGGCTTACGCTGTTTATGACGGCGACAAAGCGGTGGCCATCGTGAAGGACCAGAATGATGCCGACAACCTTCTTCTCATGACGAAGGCCGATCTGTCGGTTCCGGATAAAGGAATGGAACTGATTTCTTCAGAATTCCTCAATGAACTCTCAGTAAAGCCGGTCAACGTTCTGCTCGGAAGCGTTCAGAGCAATGCAGCTGCACAGGATCAGATGACAAACGGCGGAGAGATGCATACATTCCACATCGTTGAGGAGGGCGAGACTGTTCACAGCCTTGCGACGCTGTTCGGAGTTGAGGACTTCGATATTTACAACGAAGACAACAGCGAACCGGTCACCGAAATCGAAACAGGTGACAGAGTCTGCATCAGAAGCGTTGTCTCTCCGGTACAGGTCGAAATGGTCGAAAAGGGAAAGATAAAGGAAGTTATCGAGTACGAGACCATCAAGAAAGAGAGCGACGAGTACTACAAGGGAGACAGCTTCCTCGAGCAGGAAGGCCAGAACGGAATAGAGATCTTCGAGGGCTATATCACTAAGGTTTCAGGCGAAGAAACTGAAAGAAAAGCTACAGCCAAACCGGAGGTTCTCCGCAAGAAGAAAAACAAGATCATCGTTGTCGGCACAGCAGAAAGACCGAAGACCGCAGCGACCGGAACATTCATTGTGCCGCTGGATCATTACACGATAACGTCCGAGTGGGGCGGCAGATGGGGCCGTATGCACGAAGGTATGGACCTTGCTGCACCAACAGGTACACCGATACACGCCTCCGATGGAGGAAGGATCATTAAGGCCAATTACTGGTCCGGCCACGGACTGTGCGTGGAGGTCGATCACGGCAACGGAGTTATCACAAGATACTCGCACTGCAGCGCTGTATTTGTAAGCATCGGAGACCTGGTATATCAGGGACAGCATATCGCTAACGTAGGTAACACCGGACACAGTTTCGGAAGCCACTGTCACTTTGAAGTAAGAGTTAACGGTTCATCGCGGAACCCGAGAAACTACATTAACCCATAGTCTGCACGGACAGGCGGAGGTCAGAATTGGCAAAAAAGCGCAATAGACAATTTGATACACAGAACGTCCAGTGGGATGACGAGGAGATGAGGCAGCGCATCGAGGAGAGGCGCAGGACCAACAGCATCAGGAGACGCAGGAAAAAAGCGATCACTCTGTTCGTTGTTATTGTTACCTTTGTCTTTCTCGGCACCATGTGCGGAAAGGATATCGTTAGGCTCAAGGCGGAGAACCGTGCTCTTAAAAAACAGCAGGCCGCCCTCGAACAGCAGAGGGATGAGCTGCAGGAAGAGCTCAGAAACGCCAATAATCAGGAGTACATCAGGGAGCAGGCCAAGAAGCAGCTCCGTCTCCTGAACCCGGGCGAGATACTCTTTACCTTTGAGGAAGAAGCTCCGAAAGAGACTGAGGAGACCGAAGAGACTGAGGAGGACAAGAAGTCCGACAAGGAAGACAAATCCGATAAATCCGATAAGGACAAGGATGGTGACTCCGATGGGTAAGAAACACACTCAGAGGGTCAGGTCAAAGAGACCGCAGAGCCTCGCGGGAGTCAGACCTCATAAGAGTCTCGGCCAGAACTTCCTCATCGATGAAGAGGTGATCAGCACCATCATTGAAGAGAGCGGTGTTACGGAAGATACGCTTGTGCTTGAGATAGGACCGGGCACGGGTGCGCTTACTCTCCCACTCGCTGAACGTGCGGGCAGAGTCATCGCGGTCGATCTTGACCCGGACATGATAGAAGGCCTGAAGATCAAGACTTTCGGGATGGATAACGTGGAGCTGATCCACGGCGACATCCTTCAGCAGGACATCAAGGGAATAACCGAAAAGAGCATGAAAGAGCACGGACTTTCCGAGCTCCGCATTATCGGCAATCTCCCCTACTACATAACCACACCAATTATTATGAAGCTGCTCGAGACGGGTACCGGTGCAAAGAGTATCACTGTAATGATGCAGAAAGAGGTCGGCGACAGGATCGCCGCCGAGCCGGGAACCAGAGCTTCGGGCGCAATAACATATCCGGTTCACTACTACGCCGAAGTCACTGAGATCATCGACGTGCCGAGGGAGTGCTTCTACCCTGTTCCGGGAGTAGACTCCGTTGTTCTCAGACTGGACCTCAGAGACAAGCCGGGAGTTGAAGTGAAGAGCGAAGAGATGCTGATGCGCTGCGTCAAGGCGGGATTTGCCATGAGGCGCAAGACCCTGCTGAATGCGCTTACTTCTCTTGGCGGATATGATAAAAAAACACTGTCAGACGCTCTCGAAAGCGCGGGCATCGACCCGGGCCGAAGAGCTGAGAGCCTTACGCTCGAAGAGTTTGCAAGGCTTGCCGACAGTTTGCAGGAGGCATAATTTTGCAGGATAAGATTCGCAGGTTTCTTGCCGTGATCGCTTCTTTCTTCAGGAAGGTTGGCCGGGGCATAGGCAAAGTATTCTACAAGATCTTTCCGAAGAGAGAGGCGAAATACTTCGACGCAGACCTTCACGAGGCCAGGTACATAGGCCTCATGGCGCTCTCGGCGCTCGCGATCTACATCTACATAGAGGAGTTCGCGAGACTTACCACGGGACCGCTTGAAGGCATCCGGTGGGCGTTCAGCCATCCGGTAGTCTTCCTCTACAACACCCTCATCATATTTGCGACTCTGACACTTGCCCTGCTTTTCAAGCGGCGCAGGTTCGTTTTGCTAATGATCTCAATCATCTGGCTTGGAATTGGAACCGCCAATGGCGTGATCCTCATGAACAGGATGACACCGTTCACGCTCTATGACTGCACCAATTTCACAGACGGACTCACCATTGCGACTACTTACTTCTCTAAGGTCCAGATAACACTCTTCCTCGTTGCCCTGGCTCTGGGAGTTGCGGCCATCGTGATGATATTCATCAGGAGCGAGAAGTGGAAGAACATCAGCTATAAAAAGAGTATAGCTGTGATTCTCATCGCAGCTGCCGCTGCAGGCGGATCGACAGTCCTTCTTCAGAAAGCCGGAACCATAAGTTCTTTCTTCGGAAACCTCAACTACGCTTACAGGGATTACGGCATGCCGTATTGCTTCATTTCCACATCTGTGAGCGCAGGCATTTCAAGACCGAGGGGCTATTCCGATGAGATGATCGCGGACATACTCGAAGAAAAGACCTACAGAGGAACAGACACGCTGCTGAAGGAGAAAAAAGACAGCACGGATCATCCGAATATAATCGTGCTCCAGATGGAATCCTTCACGGTGGCGCAGGACTACGCCAACATCGAAGTGTCGAGAGATCCTACCCCGGTGTTCAATAAGCTTTACAAGAATTACACGTCGGGAAGCTACGTTGTGCCGGCTTGCGGAGCAGGAACAGCAAACACCGAGTTTGAGGTCCTTACGGGCATAAGCGCCAAGTTCTTCGGACCGGGTGAATATCCGTATAAGGGCAAGCTGCGCGAGAACGTGCTCGAGAGCATGGCTTACGTAACCCGTTCGCACGGATACAACACCGCCGCCCTTCACAATCACAGAGCGCTCTTCTATAACAGAAACGAAGTGTACGCGAATCTCGGATTCAACACGTTCACGTCTGTTGAGTACATGAACAATGTCGCGTTCACCCCTACCAACTGGTGCAAGGACAGAGTCCTTACGAATGAGATCATGGAGATCATGAAGTCGACCGAAGAAAGAGACTTCATGCACGTCATTTCAGTCGAGGGGCATGGCGCATATCCTACGGACCGTGTCTTCAAGAACCCGTACACCGAGGTCACGGCAGAAGACGAGGACACGAAGTGGAAATATGAGTACTACCTCAACGAATGCCACGAGATGGACACTTTCATCGGGGACCTCATCGACAAGATCGAGGAGAGCGGCGAGCCGACCGTAATGATAATTTACGGCGACCACATCCCTGCCCTGGATGTAAAGGAAGAGAATTATAAGCAGAAGTCCCTGTACAGGACCCGCTATGTCATCTGGGACAATATCGGACTCCCGAAAAAGGACCGCAATATCCATTCGTATGAGAGCGGCGCGATACTGCTTGAAGATGCCGGGCTCGCACACGAGGGAATCATCTTCGACTATCAGCAGTCGAATAACCGCAAGAAGGACGATACCTATCTCGATGATCAGGAAGCGCTTGCATACGATATGCTCTACGGCAAGCAGTATGCTTACGGAGGCAAGGAGCCTTACGAGCCTGTCAACATGAAGATGGGCCACAAGACCATCAAGATCAAAGACCTTGTGAAGATCGGAGACAGGTACTACATACGAGGAGACAACTTCACCGAGAGATCGATCATCAGCATGGACGGCAAGCAGCTGTCGACGGTATATCTGTCACCTACATTGCTGGCTCTGAACGAGACCATCGATCCGCAGGATGTCGACAAGCTTGAGGTCAGCCAGGTGGATAAATCCAAGGATACGATACTAACAACAGTCGGAGCAAATGAGGAGCTGTAAACGATGCCTTGCTTCGACACGGCTCCGTCGACGGGTATGCCATCTCGTTCGACCTTGCTTCGCGGGGAACGGCTCTGACGCTTCGCTTGCGAGTCTCGTTCCAACCGCTCACCTGCGGTCTCTCTCCGGCATTCCAGGCGCCGACTTCGCAGTCTCAGCCCGGCATCGTTTACAGCTATATTTGAGCTGGGCGGCGCTATAGAGGCGACTGCATCGAAGCGGTGCGCCGCCGGGAAATGCCTGTGAAAAGGACTTTTTTGAAAAAAGGTACAAATATGGACGAAAAAATCTATATATGTATCTTTTTCAGATGAAAAGATGCACTAATTGACAAAGAACTTAACGATAACCCTGAAAAATATGGTTATTGTCAAGCAAAACTTGCTGTTTTCATGGAAAACAGATGAAGAATCACGGAAAAGAAGCAAAAAAGATACATATATAAAATGAGAATGCTGAATTTGTATCTTTTTCTGAAAAACTCCTCTTTTGAAAGGAAGCTATATGGAAAAGAGTATTGAATTAGAAGAAAACAAGGAAGCGATGGTCGAAACAGAACCTGCAGCAGAGCCGGTAAAAGCTGATGAAGTTGCTAAGGTTGCCGAAGCTGCTAAGGCTGATGATGTTGCTGAGGATGCTGAGGCGCCTGAGAACGGCGGCAAGTACGATGTCGAAGGCATTCTGGAACTGGCTGATGACGGGTTCGGTTTCCTCAGGTTCGACAACTTCCTTACTTCAAATAAGGACATTTACGTGTCGCCTACGCAGATCAGACGCTTTGGCTTGAGGACCGGCGATAAGATCCTTGGTATTGCCAGAAAGCCTAGGGGTACTGAGAAGTTCGGAGCCCTGCTGTATGTTAAGACGGTAAATGGATTCGATCCGATGACAGCAAAGAGAAGACCGCACTTTGACAGCCTCACCCCTATTTTCGCAAATGAGAAGATCGTGCTTGAGAATTCCAGCATTGACCTTTCGACGAGGGTCATGGACCTGGTGGCGCCTATCGGCAGAGGTCAGAGAGGTCTCATAGTTGCTCAGCCGAAAGCCGGCAAGACAGTGCTGCTCAAGAAGATCGCTGCTTCGGTGGAAGACAAGTATCCGGATATCGAGCTCATAGTGCTGCTCGTGGACGAGCGACCTGAAGAGGTCACGGACATGAAGAGGAGCCTGAAGCACTCCGAGGTCATCTACTCCACTTTCGATGAAGAAACGA
Organism: Mogibacterium sp.; assembly: GCA_017432075.1. GTDB lineage: Bacteria > Bacillota > Clostridia > Peptostreptococcales > Anaerovoracaceae > Crickella. The sequence goes on from JAFRJV010000121.1 coordinate 24,585, forward strand.
AGCATCACGTAAAGGTGGCGCAGATGGTTATCGAACGCGCGAAGAGACTTGCGGAGTCCGGTAAAGATGTAATGATCCTGCTGGATTCTATCACGAGGCTCGCAAGAGCCTACAACATGGAGGTGCCTGCGTCGGGAAGAACGCTTTCGGGCGGTCTCGACCCGGGTGCGCTGCACCCGCCGAAGAAATTCTTCGGCACAGCGCGGAACCTCGAAGAAGGCGGAAGCGTTACGATACTGGCGACCGCGCTGGTCGAGACCGGATCGCGCATGGACGATGTGATCTACGAGGAATTCAAGGGCACCGGAAACATGGAGCTCCACCTCGACAGACAGCTCAGCGAGCGCCGCATCTTCCCTGCCATCGACCTCTACAAGTCGGGCACCAGACGCGAAGACCTTCTTCTTACACAGGAAGAATATCAGGTCATGTACATGCTGCGCAGAGCAATGAGCTCGGGCAGCGTCATGGATGTGACCGAAGAGATAATAGACAACCTTTCGAGCACGAAGTGCAACGCGGATTTCGTTAAATTCATGCTCAAGAAACTTAACTAGACTAGAGATGGCAAAAATAGACTACAACAAAATTTTTATAAAGGGAGCCTGCCCTACCACGATTGGCGGACAGGCTGTAATGGAAGGCGTCATGATGCAGGGCCCTGACAGGGTCGCCCTTGCGATGCGCCTGCCTTCGGGCGAGCTCTACCTCAAGACGAAGCTCAAGAAGAAGCAGTCCCCTGCTCTGAAGATCCCTTTCGTCAGGGGCGTCGTTTCTTTTGTGAACGCACTCGTCGGGGGCATGGGTACGCTGATGGAGTCAGCGGACATTCTCGAGACCTACGCTCCGGAGGAGTATGCCGAGGAGGAAGGAAAACTCGAAGCCTGGATCAATAAAAAATTCGGCGAGAAGGCCGCATGGAATTTCCTGATGACCACTGCCCTGCTCTTTGCGGTGGCGGTCTCGGTCGTCTTCTTCATTATCCTGCCTACATGGGTAGTGAATTTCCTGGGCAAGTGGGTACAGAGCGCGATCGTGCTCAACCTGGTAGAAGGCATACTCAGAATACTGATGTTTGTCGGCTACGTTGCTGCGATACGCAGAATGAGCGACATAAAGACGCTGTTCCAGTACCACGGAGCCGAGCACAAATCGATACACTGCTATGAGAACGACAGGGTGCTCTGCCCTGAAAATGCGGAGGAATTCTACACACTGCATCCGAGGTGCGGCACCAGCTTCCTGGTGTTCGTGCTTATCATAAGCCTGCTCCTCTTCAGTTTTCTCGGCTGGCCAAACCTTGCGATGAGGATACTTTCAAGGATCCTTCTGGTCCCGGTGATCGCGTCCATAAGCTTCGAGCTTCTGAGATGGGCCGGCAGATCCAACGGCAAGATCGTGCGGATCCTCAGCTGGCCGGGGCTTCAGCTCCAGAGACTGACGACTGCGGAACCAAACAGAGACCAGCTCGAAGTTGCGCTGCTTTCGCTTAAGGCGGTTCTTGTGGATCCGGGCGTTCCTGAGATCAACAGCTTCGTCGATAAGGACGGCAATGTGGTGAGGTCGAAGGCCGAGGAGAAGGAGATCGAGCGCGAGATGGAGGCCTGGGCGGCGGACGTTGAAGCTCATACCGAAGCAAACAAGAAAGCTGTAGCTGCAGTGATCGACGATTTTACAAGGATCGAAGAGCGCACGGTCTTTGAAGACCCTGAAAACGGTGCGAACGATGAAGATATCGCCAGCGCCATAGACTTCCTTGACGGGCTCGATACCGATGGCTACACGATAGTTGCGGCTGATGAAACGGACGGCCGCACGCTCGTAAGGGCGATCGCAGACAGAGAAGCGATCGAGGCAAAAGCCAGAACGCTCGCACGCAGATATACGAAAGATATAAAGACCTACGAGAACGCGCTCAGCTGGGGCAAGGCTGCGCTCAGCATGCTCCCGAACGGAAAAAATGAAGCGCGTATGATCATGTCGTACGCGACGGGACTCGGCACGGCCGAGCTCATCACCAGGGCCAAGGAGCTCATGCGCGACGATGACTTCGAGGAATTCCAGAAGAGGATCTATCTGAGGATCGAAGGCGTGCCGCTCCAGTACATAATAGGCGTGCAGGAGTTCATGGGACTGCAGTTCAGAGTCAACAGGTCAGTGCTGATCCCGCGTCTGGATACCGAGATACTGGTTGAAAATGTGATCGGGACCATAGAAAAAATGAACCGCAGAAATCCTGAAGTGCTCGACCTTTGCACGGGAAGCGGGGCTATCGGTATCAGCATAGCGGCCAAGGTCCCTGATGCGATCGTCACCATGACGGATGTGTCCGAAGAGGCGTTGCACACGGCTATGGGCAATGCCGGACTCAATGAGGTAAACCGCCGCTGCATATTCCTGCTCGGCAACATGTTTGAGGCGCTGCCTGATGACAAGCATTATGACGTCATCGTCTGCAATCCGCCGTACATCCCGAGCGATGTCATAGACACGCTCGATGTAGAGGTGAAGGATCACGAGCCGCGCATGGCTCTCGACGGAGGCAGGGACGGACTCGACTATTACAGGATAATAGCGGACAAGGCAGATCTGCATCTCAAGACAGGCGGAGTGCTTGCCCTGGAGATCGGTGCCGAACAGGCAGATGACGTAAAGAAACTGCTTGAAAAGGCCGGCACATACGAAGGTATCAGAGTGATACGCGATCTCGCGCAGCTCGATCGCGTCATCATTGCTACACGCAAATAAAAAGGACGGAAATGACTGAGTTTTTGATCATATTTGCAGTCGCGCTCATAGTAAGCGCGATCGGTTTTAAAAAATATGTTTGGTTCATATCGATAGGCTACGGATTCTCCGTGGCCGCGATCGGAGTCACACTGCTCTGCCTCTTCGGCGGGCAGGCGGACTGGGGAGTGATCATCGCCTGTGTGCTCTTCATCCTTTACGGAGTCAGGCTCGGCGGATTCCTCACATACAGAGAAGTTAAAAAAGCATCCTACAACAAGAAGATGAAGTCCGAGATCAAGGACGGCAAGGGCATGTCCGTGATCGCCAAATGCGGCATCTGGATCTCAGCCGCCCTGCTCTACGCGTGCGAGGTCTCACCTGTGATGTTCAGGCTCCAGAACGGTAAAGGAACTGACGGCTGGGTCATCGCCGGGATCATCATAATGGCGGCCGGGCTTGTCACGGAGACGACTGCCGACGTGCAAAAGAGCCTTGCAAAGAGAGTCAAACCGGGGCGCTTCGTAGACACCGGTCTTTACAAAATAGTCAGATGCCCGAATTACTTAGGCGAGATGACATTCTGGACAGGAGTCTTCCTCACGGGGATCAGTTCCAACGCAGGCGCATGGCAGTGGATCGCAGTACTGACTGGCTATCTCGGCATAATTTACGTTATGTTCGGAGGTGCACGCAGACTTGAGATCCGCCAGGACAGGACCTACAATGACGATCCGGAGTATTGGGCGTATAAAAACAAAACACCTATCATGATACCGTTCATACCGCTCTATAGCGTATCGAAATATAAATGGCTGGTCGCATAGGAGATTTACTATGACAGAAACAGAAAGAATGGAAGCCGGTCTTTTGTACGATCCGGGGGCGGAAGAGATCCTGTCCGTGCAGACCCCGTTCGGGGAAAAGCTCAGGGCATTCAACGACCTTCTGCCGTCGCAGTTTGAAGAGCAGCAACGCTACATGAAGGAGACCTTCGCGGAATGCGGGGAGAACGTGTTCATCCAGAGGCCGCTGTACGCGAACTGGGGCGGAAGCCATGTACACATGGGCTCCAACATATACGCAAACTTCAATCTGACACTCGTCGATGACGGACATATCTACATCGGCGACTGGGTAAAGTTCGGACCGAACGTCACCATCGTAACAGCGGGACACCCGGTACTTCCCGAGCTGAGGGAGGATCCGGCACTGCAGTTCAACAAGGACGTTCACATCGGGGAATGCGTATGGATCGGAGCGGGAGTGATAGTGCTTCCGGGCGTGACCATAGGAAAGAACAGCGTCATAGGCGCGGGAAGTGTAGTAACAAAAGACATCCCGGACAATGTCGTCGCGGTCGGCAATCCATGCAGAGTGATGAGGCCTATCGGCGACAGGGACAGAGAAACATTTTTCAGGGACGAGAGAATAGACTGGGAGGAACTCAATGGCTAAAGTAATTCTTATAAACGGCAGTCCCAGGGCTGATCAGTGCACAGCTACCGCTCTGGATGAGATGATAAAGACGTTCAATGAAGAGGGCGTCGAGACCGAACTCATCCATATCGGAAACAAGAGCATCAGAGGCTGCGCGGCCTGCGGCTACTGCTCCTCGCATGACGGATGTGTTTTCAACGATATAGTGAATGAAGTCAACGCAAAACTCGAGAAGGCAGACGGTCTGGTCGTCGGCAGCCCTGTATATTACAGCTCGCCGAACGGAACGCTCATCTCCTTCCTCGACAGACTGTTCTACAGCGCGCAGTACGACATGCACATGAAGGTCGGAGCAGCTGTTGTCAGCGCCAGACGCGGAGGCAACACCGCATCGTTCGACGTACTCAACAAGTACTTCAGCATAAGCGGCATGCCTATCGCGACATCCACGTACTGGAATCAGGTACACGGATTCACGGCTGACGATGTGCGCAAGGACAAGGAGGGTCTGCAGGTATTGAGGAACCTCGCCCGCAACATGTCATTCATGATCAAAGCCATTGCAGATGCGAAGGAAAAATACGGAATGCCGAAGGTGGAGCACGACAGCTTCACAAGCTTCCCGGATGGAAAGTAAAGGAGGAAACGGATATGTGCCTTTCAACTGTGTATAAAAATGAGATAAGCGATGCGAACATGCTCGCAAAGAATGTGGCCGACATCAAGGTGGACGGTGGCACCATTATTTTCACTGACCTCATGGGCATCCGCTATACATTCGACGGAACACTCGAGAAGGTCGACCTGATGGATAACTATGTGTTAGTGAAAGAAGCATAGTATAAAAAAGAGAGGAAGAGAGTATGTATTATAACGATTTTCAGGATCTGAAGCTTTCGGGTCTCGGTCTCGGCTGCATGAGACTGCCGTGCATCGATGGTGATGACTCCAGACCTGATCCTCAGGCAGTGCAGGAGATGGTAGACTACGCGATGGCGAGTGGCATCAACTACTTCGATACCGCATGGGGTTACCACGCCGGCAACAGTGAGACTGTTGTCGGAGAAGCTCTTTCAAAATACGACAGAAGCAGCTTCTATCTTGCGAGCAAGTTCCCGGGCTATGACCTGTCCAACTTCGGCAAGCACGAGGAGATTTTCAACAAGCAGCTCGAGAAATGCAAGACTGACTACTTCGACTTTTATCTCTACCACAATGTGTGCGAGCTGAACATCGACAAGTATCTCGATGACAGCACAGGTCTCACGGAGTTCCTGCTGAGAATGAAGGAGGAAGGCAAGATCCGCCACCTCGGATTCTCGTGCCACGGAAGCCAGGAGACGATGCACCGCTTCATAATGAAGAACTTCAGACACATCGAGTTCTGCCAGATCCAGCTCAACTACCTTGACCTTGAGTTCCAGAATGCAAAGGACAAGGTCGAGGAGCTCAATAATATCGGCATTCCTATCTGGGTAATGGAACCTCTGCGCGGAGGAAAGCTTGCGAAGTCCTGTCTCGGCGGCGAAAAGCTGCTTGCAAAGAGTAACCCGGATTACACGCCGGCCAACTGGGCGTTCGGATTCGTTGAATCGGTACCGGGCGTTACAATGATACTTTCAGGTATGTCCAACTTTGAGCAGCTGAAGCAGAACATTGAATTCTTCAGTGAAAAGAGAGTCCTCAGCGACGATGATATCGCGATCCTGCTGACAGCGGCACACTACGATACCACGGGAAAGAACGCCGGTACGGTACCTTGCACAGCCTGCAGATACTGCACTACAAAGTGCCCGATGGAACTGGATATCCCAAGGATACTCTCGCTGTACAACGAGCATGCGTACAGCGAAGGCGGATTCATCGCGCCAATGGCACTTGCGGCATTCGACGAGAACAAACTGCCGTCGGCATGCATCGGATGCGGAGCCTGCGCAGCAGTATGCCCGCAGCAGATCGATATTCCGGGAACCATGGCGAAGTTCACGGAGCTTCTCAAAAAGGGCGAATAGTATTTTGATAATAAAAGCGTTTTAACATGCCTCGCTGCGCCACGGCTCCGTCGCCGAGTGTGTCAGCTCGTCGGCTTTGCCGTTTGGAGAACAGTGCCTGACGCTTCGCTTGCGGCCGTCTGTTCTTAGCCAACCGGCTGCAGCCTTCTCGCGACACTCTTAGCGTCTCCTGCGCAGGCGCTGCTCAGCATGTTTAAACGCTTTTTTATTATGCAAAAATACAATCCGAGCCCTATTTATTCTTGCCTTGAACCCCGTACAGGGGTTACTATTTTATCAACAGGAAACTGATACGGGTGTTTTAGTGCCTTTATTAGTATAGAGAGGGATTTTTTTAATAAAGAAGAGGAGAGTAATATGAAAGACCTCAAGCATCTTTTGTATTTTGAGAACCTCCTGCAGAATGCAAACAACGAACTGATAGAACAGGCCAAGAAGGACGGCAAGATCTGCGCGGCTTTTACGTGTGAGAATATTCCGGAACCTCTGATGAACCTCGGCAACGCGTTCTCGGTTCGTCTTTTTGCGCCTAATTCCGGCTCACTCGACATCGCTACGTATTACATGACGAGCTTTCTGTGCGAGACGAGCAGGGCGCTGCTGGAGAGAGCTATCGAAGGAGGCTTTAATTTTGCCGACTGCCTGATAGCGGCTGATGGCTGCACAATGATGAACCGTGCCGCCGAGAACATGCAACTGCTGCACTCCATGGACGAGGGTAAGGACAAGTTCTTCTATCAGTTCATGGAGATCCCGATGAAGGCGACCGAAAACGGAGTCGCTCTTCTGAAGCTGCAGACAACAAACCACATTCTCAAGCCGCTGCATGAGAACTACGGTATCGACATCTCTGAAGAGGCCATGCTCAAGGCAGTTGAAGAGCATAACGAAGTCTGCAGGCTCATTCAGGAGATCGGCGAATTCCGCAAAGAGGATGACCCGCGCATCACGGGATACGAATTCCACGTGCTCACGCTCGCAACATATCTGGCTCCGAAGTATCTGCTCATCGACAAGCTGAGAGAAACGCTCGAAGAGATAAAGACCAGAGAGCCTGACGGCAAGAAGTGGCGTGCACGCGTACTGGTAGTCGGTTCAGAGATCGACGACATCGGCATGATCAAGCTGATCGAGGAATGCGGAACCTATGTATGTGCAGACAGATACTGCTTCGGCTCATTCCCGGGCAGAGTGCCTATCGAGATCGATCCGGATTCGGAGGACGACGTTCTCACACAGATCTGCCGCCACTACACGATGATTAGCCAGTGCCCGCGTACGATGAACATGGAGAAGGTCTACGGCCGTAAGAAATACGTCAACGACCTCGCAAAAGAGTACAAGGCAGACGGCATCATCTACGAGCAGGTCAAGTTCTGCGACCCATGGGCTTACGAGCGCATGCTGGGATCGCACATGCTGAGAGAGGATTACGGATTCCCGGTGCTCTCCGTAGACAGACCGTACAACATCAACGCAGGTGCAGGCCAGATGCGTACCCGTGTACAGGCGTTCATTGAAAGCATAGAAATAAAGAAGATCCAGGGAGGTGAGAAGTAATGGCATTCAAAACGGTCAAGAAGATCACTAACCCTAAAAAGAAAAAAGGCGACCAGACACTCGGTAAGCTCTACCCTACCAACGGCAAGACAAAGGTCTTCGTCCGCCGTGAGTGGAGGGGCGTAAAGGATACGCTTTACGATTATTCCAGATGGCTCTACATCATGTCCATCCTCGCAAGGTTCATCGCCAAGCCGCGCAACATCAAGGCGATGTTCCGCTACAGATGGATGGCAAACTATCTGGCAGTTCCGTATATGATGGATAAATTTACGCTGGGACTCAGAGATGAGCCACTGCGTATCACCCACACAGCCATGAACTTCGTCATTTACGACGTAGCCAAGACGATGGACAACATCTTCAAGGGCGACCGCCGTACAGGAAACAACAAGAAGTTCTCTGATACATGCGTGCTGACAGACGAGAACGCGATGACAGCATTCATGATGGGATTCAAGGATACAACAGCGATCCTCAGAGAGGTCCCGACCATGTTTGTCGCAAACCTCCTGACTCAGAATTCCACGACTCACTATCTCGACGTAGCTCAGGAATTCGGACTTCCGGGCGATGTCTGCCCTATGCCTGAGGCTGAGGCCGGCATCTCGATCGACGACGACTTCGCTGTGCTCGGCTGCTGCGCTGTTCAGGTCAACACGACATGCGACGGCTCACTCATGGGCAACGGCGTTATCGCTCACAGACTAGAGCGCGAGTATGGCATCCCGACGTTCCAGCTGACTGCTCCGCTCCGTCACAAAGAGGACGATGTTCAGGAATATGCTGCCAACGACATGAAGGAGGCAGTAAAGTTCATCGAAGAGCATGCTCATGAGAAGTGGGACTGGAAGCGTTACTTCGAGAGCGCTGCAAGAGTCAACGACGCCACAAGACATCGTGCGGAATGGCTCGACAACAACGCGACTGACTATCCGCAGTTCGTAGGCTCGGTATTCTCGCTCTACAACGACACCAACTACATGGGCAACTGCGGAAGATCCCCGCTCTTCCCGCCAAAGGACAAGAAGATCAGCAAGCTCGTTGAGCAGGGATATAAGAAAAAGACGATGATCTGCCCTGAGTACAGGCACAGATGTATCGTCTGGGGCGTACAGCCGCAGTACAACATCCACATGCTTTACTGGATGATGCATTGCTGGGGCGTTGTGCCACTGACAGACATGCTGTCGATGGTCAACACCGACATGATCGCAGAAACGGATACTCCTGAGAACAGAGAGAAGGCCTGGTACGACATGGCATGGCTCAATGAGAACATGATCATGCGTAACCGTACACACGGCGGATACAAAGTGCTCGTCGATGAGCTCTGGGAGTTCTGCGAGATCATGAACGCCGACATGGTAATGATGTGGGAGCACATGAGCTGCAAGGCTCTCGACGGACTCCACGGAATGTTCGAGGAGCAGGGCCGCGAGAGAGGCATCCACGTAGTATGGGTCTGCCACGACCTCTGCGATCCGAGAGTCTACACAAGACAGGCGATCCGCGACGAGTTCAGCCAGTACATGCGTACCGTGCTGCGCGAGGAGCCGCTCGATCCTACAATTGAGCATATCCCTGACGAAAACATGTGGTAAAATCCTTTCGCAATCCAGATTTTAAAACTCGGCGCCTCATCAGAGGCGCCTTTTTCTGTGGAATTGCAGCCCTGACAGGTTTAGAATATAGATGTTATGGAAAACAGGCTATTAAAAAAGCGAATACCCTCGGATCCGGACCTGACCAGCGGCTCTATTGTCGACAAGGTCCTTCTTTTTGCCATTCCGCTCATGCTGACGAGCATGCTGCAGCAGCTTTTCAATGCGACGGACGTTGCCGTCGTCGGAAAGTTCGCGAGCATGGAGGCGATGGCTGCGGTAGGAAGCAACACGCCGATAGTCTCGCTGCTTGTCAACTTCTTTGTGGGCATCTCAGTCGGCGCAAATGTGCTGATCGCCCAGAACATAGGGGCCCGCGAACCCGAAAAAGCAAAGAGTGCGGTCCGGACCTCCATGGCGTTCGCTCTGGCGTCCGGCGTTTTCGTTGCGGTTATCGGTAACTTAATAGCCGTCCCGATCATTGATTTATTAGGCGTTCCGGCAGAGGTAAAACCTTATTCGGTCACCTACCTCAGACTTTATTTCAGCGGCGCACCGTTCATCATGCTGTACAACTTTGAGGCCGCTATTTTCCGCAGCAACGGCAATACAAGGACACCTCTCATATGCCTCTTCATCGGTGGCGTGTTCAATGTGGCGGCAAACCTCTTCTTTGTTCTTGTTCTTGGAATGGATGTGGACGGCGTTGCCATAGCGACCGTTCTTGCGAACGTCATAAGCTCGATGATGCTGCTCCATTATCTGAGAAAAGAGGACAGCGTCATACACGTAAACGTTGCAAAGATCCGCATCAATAAAGGCGACCTCGTGACCATCCTGAAGATCGGCTTGCCTGCAGGACTGCAGAGTGCGGTCTTTTCGATATCCAACATCTGCATACAGTCCGCCATAAACAGCCTGGGCGCTACCTACATGGCGGCGTCCTCCGCCGCGTTCAACATAGAGATATTCGCCTTCTTCGTGGTAAATGCGTTCACCCAGACTCTGGTGACATTCATGGGCCAGAACTACGGCGCCGGAAAGTACGCGCGGTGCAGAGAGGTAGTACGCAAGACACTCATGGTGAGCTGGGTGTTCGCCATGGTGCTTTCGGCGATCCTCCTTATATTCGCAAGACCTCTGCTCGGACTGTTCACGAACGAGCCCGAAGTCATCGAGGCAGGCCTGCTCAGGGTCAGGCTGCTGCTCTACGCAGAGACGCTCAATGTGCTGATGGACAATCTGTCCGGCGCGATGAGAGGCCTCGGAAAGTCTCTGGTGCCTGCTCTCACTACCCTCATCTGCGTATGCGGAGTGCGTATAATCTGGGTATTTACCGGCTTTCAGATATATCACACATGGCTGTCAATAATGATCATCTTCCCGGTGAGCTGGGCAGTAAACGCCACATTCATAATCATCGGATACATCATCACCCGGAACCGCATGCTGCCGGCAGAGTAACGGGCATTAAAAAACGGCGCTCCCGTGGGAGCGCCATTTCTGTATCAAATCTTATATAAACATTTCCTGAAGTTCGTGCCTTTTCAGCTTTCCGGTGACTGTGCGCGGGAGCGCATCCGGTGTCATTATTATATCGCTTATCTGGCGTGAATGCGGGATGCTCCTGTTGAATCTGTCGACTTCTCTGACCAGCTTTTTCCTTATATCAGCTGCAATGGCAGGATCCTTCGGGCATGTTCCTACTACCAGCACGGCTTCTCCATCCTTAAGGATGACCCCCAGATCAGGCAGACCGCTAACCTGCTCAAGCGACTCTTCATATTCAGGGCAGAAGATCTTATCTCCATCAGGAAGCACCAGTACATCATTCTTGCGGCCCTTCAGATGAAGCCTGCCCTTTTCGTCAAACCAGCCGATATCGCCGGTATAGAAACGGCCATTTTCAAACATCGGATCTCTGCCCAGATAGCCCTGCATCATGCAAGGTGTTGCGACAGAGATCTCACCGTCCTCTTCAATGCGAATGTCTGCTTCCGGACACGGATACATGGCATCAGGCTCATCGAGATCCTGCGTGATCGCGATACCGCTGGAAGTTTCCGTAAGTCCATAACCGAGATAGACCTGTATGCCCTTTTCCCTGAGCGCGTCAACTACAGACTGAGGGCACGGTGCACCTCCGATGAGGACTGTTTTGAGGCCCGGATTCAGAGCATCTTTCCGGATCATGTCCGCCATCTGCGAAGGGACCGAAGGTATTATTGTAGGATCAAAGAACAGCGCGTCACCCGTAAACTCGAGAATACTCCTGCCAAGCGCTACGGTAGCGCCGTAAGCGAGTCCCCACAGCATGGCGCATACGAATCCGTATGCATGTGACAGCGAGAGGTTGGACAGGATCACATCGCCCTTACCGCATGAGAGCATGCTTTGACCGCTCCATGCACTCGTGCACAGCGATCTGGATGTGAGCCTTACTATCTTGGAGCTGCTCGTGGTGCCGGATGTAAAGAAGAGGAGCTCCCCTTCTCCGCCCTTGCCTTTTATGCGCCCGAACTCGTCCCTCTGATTTTCGCGGAAATATCTGGCGGTCTCAGCTGCCTGAGCGGCAAACTCGTTAAAACCTTCAGGAACACGCGGATCAGCAATGATGACATCGCAGCCGGCTATCACGTGAGCAAAGATGTCTACGAGAGAGTCTACGTTCTGCTCGTATCTGACGACTTCGACACTGCTGCACTCCGCTTTCACAAGGAAGGATTCCGAGATGATCATCTCGCCGAATTCCCTGTAGGAGACCTCGCTGGTCTCGCCTGCCATGTCGCCGCAGCGTATCGCGATCCCGTCACGTGCAAGGAAGTCGTTTACAAGCTCTTCGAAGGATGAAAACTTTCTGTATATGCTATACATAGTAGGTCACCTTTTTTATATAACTCGTATTGAAATAGGCTTGTACTTGATTATAAAACAATCGCACAGGGGCCTCTATAAAAAAATGCTGTAAATGGCTGAATTACGGCATTTTGTGCAAATTGTCAACCCGATTTTGAGGGAAAACAAAATGCCGGGGAATGATCCCCGGCCTTGGTTGGCTGTGCCTTTGAGCTGTTATTATGCTCTTGCTCTTGCCATTGCTTCTTCGAAGTCTCTGGTTCCTTCCCAGACATTGTTGGAGTATGGGTTCTTGCCCATCTTGATGGAGCGCTGGATTATGAATGCCATAAC
>JAFRJV010000016.1 GCA_017432075.1 Mogibacterium sp.
GGAGGAACTAAATTGGGCACTTTTATTCCTAACACCAAGGAAGAGCAACTGAAAATGCTCAACGAGATCGGATATAAGGATTTCGATGACCTCTTTAAAGTGATCCCTGATGCAGCCAAGGTAAAAGGCGAACTCAATCTTCCTGATGGACTGAGCGAGATCGAAGTAGCCCGCAAGGTAGAGGGACTCGCAGCAAAGAACACAATATTCCGTTCGATCTTCCGCGGAGCCGGCTCGTACAACCATTATGTACCATCTGCCGTTGACGCGATCGCCAACAAAGAAGAATTTGTTACGGCGTATACACCATATCAGGCTGAGATCAGCCAGGGCATCCTCCAGTCGATCTTTGAGTATCAGACAATGATCGCTGAGATCACAGGCATGGACATTGCTAACGCTTCGATGTACGACGGCGCTTCCGCAGCTGCAGAAGCATGCTGGATGTGCAAGGACAGAAGACACAGCACATTCTATGTGTCCGGAGCTCTCGATGAGAGGATCCTCACAGTAATCAACACTTATTCATTCGGAAGAGGCAGCAAGGTCGTAGTCATCCCTACAAAGGATGGAGAGACAGATAAAGAAGCTCTCGCAAAGGCTCTTGCAGACGACAAAGAAGCTGCTTGCTTCCTCATGCAGTATCCTAACTTCTACGGAATCGTAGAAGATGCGGAAGAGCTCTGCAAGATCACTCACGACGGCGGAGCGAAGTTCATCATGTACTGCCACCCACTCGCACTCGGTGCTCTGAAGAGCCCTGGCGAAATCGGAGCTGATATCGCAGTTGGTGAGGGACAGCCTCTCGGACTCGGACTCGAGTTCGGCGGACCATACCTCGGATTCCTGTCAACAAAGCAGGAAAACATGCGTGCAATCCCTGGCAGACTCATCGGTGAGACTGTAGATACAAGAGGCGACAGAGGCTTCGTTCTGACCATCCAGGCCAGAGAGCAGCACATCCGCCGCGAAAAGGCAAGCTCCAACATCTGCTCCAATGAAGCATGGTGCGCACTGAGAGCCGGCATTTATCTTTCGACCATCGGCCCTGAAGGCTATGAGAAGGTTGCAACACTCTGCTCCTCCAAGGCTCACTACATGGCTGAAGAGCTCGAGAAGATCGGCATGAAGAAATGCTTCAAGGGCGAGTTCTGGAACGAATTTGCTACAACCTGCCCGGATGCTGACAAGCTGCTCGCAGCTCTCGAGGAGAAGGGTATCCTCGGCGGACTCAAGCTCTGCTGCGGATGCTGTGATGCCGGATGCGACACAGACTGCATACTCTGGTGCTGCACAGAGCTGAACAGCAAAGAAGATATCGATGAAGTCATAGCTATCGCAAAGGAGGTGTTCTAAGATGAAATTAGTATTCGAGAAGAGCATTCCTGGTAGAGGACAAGATATCTTCCCTGCATGTGACGTTCCTGTAAAGATGCCTGCAGCTCCTCTTCGTGAGAAGAAAGCGCATCTCCCTGAGATCTCTGAGAACGAGATGGGAAGACACTACACAGCTCTTGCTAAGAGAGCTCACGGAGTCAACGACGGATTCTATCCTCTCGGCTCCTGCACAATGAAGCACAA
>JAFRJV010000017.1 GCA_017432075.1 Mogibacterium sp.
ATTGCATGCTCTCTCATATGAGCTGCAGCAACTGCGTGTCCAGCAACTCTCAATGCAGCAGAGGCAATCATATCCTCGTTTGCTTTTGCCATTTCATGAATCCTGAAGCTGATCTGCCTGACATCATGTATACGAGCTCTGCCTTGTTGCCACAGTTCATTGATCAGAAAGCCTTCATTGATTGTGTCACTTTCTGCACAAGAATAATTTATTAATTCAAGTATGTGGGCAGCAAGCATCAGCGAGTACTTGCATAATTGCACCTGAGAAGCATCTTCATATTCCTGATCCAGTCTGGATCTTAACTCTGTGTCATCAGGAATCCTGATCTTGGCTTTTGTCACTTTGCATGCCTCCGATATACTAAGTAGCTTATTACCCCAATAGCTGTATTTATAACAACAAGTAATACAATCAGCACTCCAAGATCGTCATCTATCTGCACAGTTGCGTCTACGATTCTCACAAAGAATCTGGAAGCAATCAACATAATTATTATAGTTGGTCTCCTTAACAAGATATGATCCGTAAGGGAGTGCATGCGCATCCGAAGTTGCGATACCATCTGCATTCGTGGTGATCACAAGTGCTGCATCACCATTTGCTATCTCCTTGCCGCCTACCATAACAGTCTCCTTGGACTGGTTGTAAATGGTGAATTCTGCTCCTGCAAGTGTTGCATCGCCCTGTGCGTAATTGGTATCCAGGTCATTATCGATCTTGGCTACCTTGACACCGCCTCTCTTGATAGTGTCGTTGCCCTTGATAGACTCGTTGTAAGTCTTGACGTGGATATTGTCTGTTCCATCTTCAGTGATCTCAACTTCGAGGATCTCATCATTGACAAGATAGCCCTCAGGTGCTTTGACCTCCTGGATCAGATAAGTTCCGAGCGGATAGCAGACCTTTCCATCCTTGTCCTTGTACAGGGCATCACTGGAATAGCCTTCTGCAAATGCCGGATTCTGTCCGTCAATCCTTCCGTGCTCGTCAGTCACGAAGTACCATGTTCTTACAGGTGCGTTCGCTGCCTTGGCCGACTTAGCGGCCTTAAGAAGGACTTCCTGATGGACATAATCGTAGTACTCAAACTTGTATACTGCTCCCTTCAGAGTCGCATCGCCTTCGCCATGATCATGCGGGTAGCCTACTGGGTTCTTGGTGAGAAGAAGTTGAACAAGGTCAGTGATAGGCTCTTCCTTTGCAGTAAATGTCGTTGTCTTTTCCGATACGATCTTCACAGTGTAGGTCTCAGTATCCTTCGCATACCCCGGAGGAGCGTATGTCTCCTTGACTGTATATGTTCCTTCCATCAGGTCTACAGTGTTGCTCTCTCCATTGGCATTCGTGTAAAGATATTCAACTGCCTTTCCATTGCTGTCATATACCGTGTACTCTGCTCCATCGAGTGAGTAGCAGTTGTTGCTGTCAGTGATCGCAGTTCTGTTTGACACCTTCTTCATGTTTAGGTGTCCTGGTGCCTCGAGATATCCGACGATCATGTCCTGTACTCCGGACATATAGCAGATGAACACCTTGAAACTTGTAGGTACTGCAGCATCTCTCTCAGAATCTGCTTGGTACAGCTCATCGCCGAGCTTCTTCGCCTTGGTCCATACTTCACCGAGGTCAGAGGCATGCGTTCCACCCCAGGTGGCCATGTCGGATGGTCTGCCAGCATAGACATATGAAAGAGCCATATGTGCGATACCCCAGTCCTTGCTGAAATTGCCTGTGTAGTACTTGCTTCTGATATTGGTGACATTGTTGTCATAGCCGGGATAGGATGGTGAGTAATACACGATATTTCTCAGGGCATTCCATTTGCCGGTGTCATTATCGTCTGTGATGACCTTATCTACGGTCACTGTTCCCGTTCCCGGTGAGGACTTTGACGGCTGCACGCAGTATGAATATCTGCTGCCGAGATCATCTCCAAGGTCGCACTTTCTGGAGTTACTGTAGCCTCCGCTGCCTGATCCGTAGACGATCTGTCCGCCGTCATAAACGGTGTACTTGCTGCCCTTCTTGCCATCGAAGGCTGATGCTTCCTGGGTCGCGATCGGGACCACTGATCCAAGCACCATGATCAGGGCAAGAGTCATTGTGAGCATTCGCTTGAATGCGTCGATAAACTTGTTGTCTGTCATTGTTTGATTCTCCTTTCCTTGTTTAGATCGACATGAATGCGAGGATGATCACCGGCAGACTCAGTACCACCATGATCCCTGTCAGGATCCATGAGAGTCTGTTGGCTGCCTTCTCGCTGAGATAGAGCTGCATTCCGGCATCGTCCGTGCAGATGATCACCTCGTCGTTTGGTTTTTTTTCTTTGTCTTTCGTCATGTGATGTCCTTTCCCGCAAAATCTGGGCACGAAAAAAGGCGCTCAAACCATTTCTGATCTGAACGCCTAATGTGTCACGATATTGCGTTTGTTATGTTTTTTATATAATTATTCTTCTTCGGTCAGTACTGTTAGTTACAGAGGAGGGGTTACAGGGGAGGAGACGGGAAAATGTGTCCACATTACGATTGTAGTAATTCCATATGGGCTACCCTATCTCGCATCGTCTCTCGTTCTCTGCCTCTCACGGTGTCTGCCGTAGAATTCCATAGCAGCGGCTATATAATCCTCGCGCTTGGATATTGGCAGTCCCGGCGGGAACAACCTGCTGAAACGGTCGCCCCTCAAAACTATCCTCTCCTTTTGGTTCGGCTTCTCCTCAAGCATGATGGCTTCGATGGATTCCGGGGTGAGCTTCCCTTCTTCCGCCATCCTTCTCATGCGCTTGGCCTGAGTATGCGATGGTGTGCACTGCTCCAGTTCCATACATTCCCATATGTGTCCCTGCTTGAGGCGAGGGATATATGAAAGCTCAACAGCAGGTCTTAAAGCTATCACTCCGTCATCGACCATATCCAGGATCTCAGGAATGAGCTCAGTGAGACGTATATATTTCCTTACGGTCTCATGACTTTCTCCCACCTCACTTCCGAGTTGTTTGGCTGAAGTATTGAACTTCTCCAACGATGTTGGAGAAGTTAGATCCGTTCTCTGACCCTGTCGCTTCATCGCATCAAGCTTCATCTTATATGCGAAGGCTTTCTCGCTCGGCAGGATCTTCGATCTCTGGAAATTGGCATCCACCATAAAGATAGTCGCCTCATCCAGGCTCATCTCGACTATCTCGCATCTTAGGGTCGGTATTCCTGCTATCTGGCAGGCTCTCAGCCTCCTGTGCCCGGAAAGCAGTTCGTACCTGCCGTCTTCCTTCTTCCGGACAGTTGCCGGCGTCAGAATGCCGTTCGTTCTGATTGACTCAGCGAGATTCATCATATCCTCGTCATCCTGCACCTTGAATGGATGGTCAGGAAACGGATCGATCTCCTCAAGCGGGATCTCATAGATACGCTTCAGCTTCGCATCGTCTCTCTCTTCCTGCGATGAGAACAGCTCATCGAGTGATGGCAGTCTCATCTCTACGCTTTTCTCGTTCGCCAATTCTCATCACCTCTTTCGTCAATGCTTCATATGCCTTTGCAGGCTTCGATTCGCGGTCGTACTCGTAGATGCTCTGTCCGGCCTTGGATGCCTCAGCCGCTTTTACAGCAACAGGGATCTGTGTGTCGAATATCCTGATCTGCATTCCGTACTTCATCCTGATGGTATCTATGACCTCTTTGGCCAGATTCGTCCTGCCGTCTACAAGCGTCATGACTATGCCTTCTATCTTCAGCCTGTCATTCGTATGGTTCCTTACCATGTCTATGCTCTTCATCAGCTGTGTCATGCCCTTAGCAGGCAGAAATTGGGCCTGTACGGGGATTATTACGCTGTCGGCGGCCGTCAGGGCATTTATTGTGATCATGCCCAAAGAAGGCATACAATCGATCAGGATATAGTCATAATCGTTCTTCACCGTTTTCAGGAGATTAGAGAGTATCTTCTCCCTGCTCATGGCATTCACAAGCTGACTCTCCATTGATGACAGATCCAGATTGGACGGGATCAGATCGACTCCCTCGGGATGATGAATGATAGTATCCTGAACTATCGGCCTGTATTCCTGCGTCGCAAGATACATCAGTCTGCCGAGGGATTTCTCAAGCGCGTCACCGTTCCATCCGAGAGCTGCTGTCAGATCAGACTGCGGATCTGCGTCGCACAAAAGAACTCTCTTTCCCTGCCTGGCTAATCCAACGCCGAGATTCAGAGTAGTCGTTGTTTTGCCGACGCCGCCCTTCTGATTACATATTGCTATCGTCTTCGCCATCAACTCACCTCCAACGGTATCCTGATAACTGCAGAGCAGTCCTCTCTGGAGCAGTTCTGAATCATGTGATCGATCCTGAACCATTCGAACACTTCCTGACCGAAGAGCGTGTCATGGAAACGCCAGTAAACAGATTCTGCATAC
>JAFRJV010000122.1 GCA_017432075.1 Mogibacterium sp.
CTATCACTTATTCAAACCCTGCAGGATCCGCAGCAACTACGCTGCAGGCCTGCATCAGTTTGGATGGTACCACTGCAAACGTACCTTACAGGGATATATCCAAGACCGGCACGAGCTACACGTTCAATCTGACGTCTGCAGAGCGTAACACACTCCTGGCAGCGACACCGAACAGCAGTTCGAAGACGGTCTACTTCATTGTTAAGACCGTTCTCGGAGGTGTGACATATACTTCGAGCGTGGCCAAGACCATGACGGTCGTAAATGCTAACCCGACCATCACGGGAGCTGCGTACCAGGACACGAACGCGACCACAGTCGCAATAACCGGAAACAACCAGAAGATCATCGAAGCACAGTCCACAGTTCAGTTCAGCTTCACAACGCTGACAGCACTGAAGTCTGCAACGCTTGTCGAGGTCAAAGTCACTGTCAACGGTGTATCACAAACGCTCGCGCTCTCCGGAACGACACAGAGCAATAAAACAATAAACTTTGGAACGATCAACTCATCGTCAAATCTTAATGCGACTGTCGTTCTTAAGGACTCAAGAGGCAATACAACCACTCAGAGCATTGCGATCACGATGCTCGCGTGGAAGCTGCCGAAAGCTGTTATCACATGTCAGAGAAAGTATAACTACTACTCCGAGACATATCTGACGGTCAACAGCACATATTCTGATCTTGATGGCCATAACACACTGACCATCCAATACAGATACAAGGAGACCAGCGCCGGCTCATACGGATCCTGGGCGACAGCTGCGGACGGAGTCAGACAGACACTCACTCTGGATAATACAAAAGAGTGGAACGTTCAGGTCCAGCTCACGGATATCATAGGAACGACAACATACAATCTGAAGGTCATGCTCGGCATCCCGATCATGTTCATAGACAGGCTCAGGCGTTCAGTAAGTATCAACGGATTTCCGAACGAGAACACTCAGTTCCTGGCTGACCGAAGGATCTCGTTGAAGGACCTTAACCAGAACATCGTGGCTGATATCTGGTCCTTCACAGATGGAACTCACAACGGCGCCTCACTATATCTCCGCAAAGGCGAAGATCAGACAATCCTCGTCTACTTAAGAGGCGAGAAAGAAGGCGGAAGGATCCAGTTAAGAGATACCGACGGCAGTACAAGAGCACAGCTCTACTCCTGGAACAAGGAAGGCCATCTCTGGCTTGCGAATCCGTCGAAGACCTATATAGCAGGAATGTGGTCAGGTTCAGCCGGCGGAGAGCTGGAGCTCAGGAACAATGCCGGAAACCAGACCGTCAGAGCAGGCAACAACAGCTACAACAGCGGATTCGTCACCGTCAAAGACAGTGACGGAAACACAAGAGCCGAGATGTTCGGAGGAAGTGCCGGAGACGGTACCTTCAACGCATACGACTCGAGCGGAAACGTCACGATCAACCTTTCCGGACAGAACGGAATAGGTAAGTTCAAGAAGGTCAAGGCATCTGAACAGGTGCAGGACCTTTACACGGGAACCTTAAGCAGCGGAAGTACAACATTCAACTATGGCGATTACAACATGTATATCGTCGTGGCTCACGTGCATTCCGGAGGATCCTTAATAACAATGACCATTCCAAAGGCTTTACTGACAACGTCAGATCAGAACTTCTGTATATCAGATGAGGTGGACTATATCGTGTTCAAGCTGAAGTATTCAGGAACCACGGCAACCCTCACGATAGGAAACAAGTCGTCAGACGGCTGGGTAAGTAACGTTTATGGAGTTTATTAAATATAAGGAGGAAAACAATGCAAACGATTAACCTGAACCTTGTTCCGGGCAAGGTAAAACCGGTCGTACACTCATCACAGTACGATAAAGGCAGGACGTTCCGCTGCTATCTGTTTGACGGAAGTACGAACTACACGCTTGACGGTACCGAGACCATCACGATCGAAGGTCAGAAGAGCGACAGTCACATCTTCCTCTACAGCGTGACGAACACAGAAAGCAATTATGTAGACGTTGCGACCACAGAGCAGATGACGGCGGTCTCCGGTCTTGTTGACTGCGAGCTGAGGATCAAGAAGGGCGACACCGACATCGGTACGGCTAACTTCTGGCTTGAAGTTGAGAAAGCCTCAACAGAGAACGGAACCTTGTCCGAGTCTGACATCTCTCTTCTCCGCGAGGTTGAAGATGCGACCGAGAGCGCAGCGACTTCTGCTTCTGATTCAGCGGAAGCTGCAGCTGCATCAGCTGAACAGGCGGCGGCATGGGCAGCATCAACAGCCAAGAAGCTCATACTCTGGCGAGACCCGACAGACAACGGACTTAACTGGACTTATGATCCTGACTTACCTGATTAAAATATAGGAGGAAAAATAAAATGGCATCAGAAACAGGAAATTTTCCGCGTGACACTTCGGTCATGGAAATTGCAGCACAACTTGTTCACCAGAACACGATCCTTGAAAGAATGGCTATTGCTCAGGGAGCAGAGCTTCCGGATGTAGACTGGAATCAGATCGTAGAGATTGTCAGAGGCGGCGGCGCTCCTCATGACTTTACCATCGGCGACCAGATCGTAGATTCCTGGACAGCAGCAAACGGCGTTAAGTACGCATTCCCTTGGGACGTTGTTGCATTCGGTGAATTTGAAAAGCATGACGGCACCATCGTGCCGGGAATGGTCCTTCAGGCTCACTACAGTGATCCGGTCGGTATGCCCTTCTCAGGTTATCCTGCGCTCCTGCACTGTCCTTCCGGACTTGCTGCAGGAACATATCATTTCAAGTGTTCCGCTAACTGGGGAAACATCTCAGGCAATACTGACTATCAGTTCACACTTACTCAGGACGTTCCGAACAACGGTTTCGTATGTGCTCCAAACAACTGGCCTGACGTAGCAGTCGCAAACTGGAAGATCACAACCTATGCAAGCAACACATCTGCAACAGCTATCGAGCAGGTCGCACTTACTGCAGGAAACGGCGGAACAGACCTCGGCACATTCGCACCCGGATATTCTTCCGCAACAATGAATGGATATCAGGCTGCAGCATACGGTTATAACAGATGGTCAAAGTCAGCTATCAGACAGTGGCTTAACTCCGATGCAGCTGCAGGCGCTTGGTGGCATCCTCAGACAGTCTGGGACATGGCACCTTCAAAGGCTGCTACGGAAAGAGGATTCCTTGCAGGATTCCCGGATGATTTCAAGCATATTCTCCACGAGATAAAGATCAAGACAGCGTTGAACAACTCTGACAAGACCAAGGAAGTCGTAGGCTTTGAGTACACCTATGACAAGCTCTTCCTGCCCGCTCTCGAAGAAATGTATATTAACCCTCAGGCAACGGGAACCGAGTCGGAGGGCGCTTACTGGGAGTATTACAAGGAACTTAACGGCACTGATACGAAGTATGCGACGGGCGGTACCTATCCTGAGCTCATCAAGTATGACCTTACAAACCACTCTACAGCGAGATATCAGCGTTTGCGTTCGGCGTACCGAGGCTCCTCTCACTATACATGGTATGTGCACACCTCAGGCACCGTCAACGGCAACCGCGGCGCTATCGGCGCGCTCCAGTGCGCTCCCGCTTGTATCATCATCTGACAATCTAACAATCGCCGGCCGACACCTCGGCCGGCATATAACCAAAAAATAAAAGAAAGGAGTATATAAATCAGTGAGCGTGCCCGTAAGCAAGAGAAATGAGAACCAGACGTTAAAAACGTTGCTTTTGGCTATGGATCTTGCATATTACACGATCAAGATCTGCTGCAATGAGAACGTATTTTCACCAAAATACAAGAACGCAGTGACGGATGATCTCATAAGGCTTGCGAAAGATATCTA
>JAFRJV010000123.1 GCA_017432075.1 Mogibacterium sp.
AGACTATCCAGAGATGGGGCCGCAAGGACACGAATTTTGTCAATACTAACGGCTGGCAGCATAAAAAGCATTATACGACTGCCCGTGACATGGCAATCATTACCAAGCACTGCTTTGAGAATGAACAGCTCAGGGAGATAGCTCTAACGAAGAAATATACGATGCCTGCTACTAACAAGAGCGGTAAACTCAAGATGGAGAATGCGCTGCTTAAGGCAACGGACAATCTTGAAGGGCTGACTTTCGGCAAGACTGGCAGCTGGTCGGAAAGCCAGTGTACGATCACACTCGGGTTCAAAGAAAGCGGGCTCAGCGCCATTATAGTGCTTCTGGGGGATACTGCGAAAGGCAGGACGGCAGATTCGAGGACTCTGATCAAAGCAGCTCACGACCTGACACCGGGCTTTATCGTCACGGACAGTGACAAAAATGTCTGTAATACATG
The DNA here is from genome assembly GCA_017432075.1 of Mogibacterium sp. Lineage (GTDB taxonomy): Bacteria > Bacillota > Clostridia > Peptostreptococcales > Anaerovoracaceae > Crickella. The sequence continues at coordinate 446 of JAFRJV010000123.1, forward strand.
GGTGAGACACGGCGTCAAGTCGAAAGTGTCACTCGACACAAAAGGTCTCAGATATGCATATCCTAAAAACCAGAGAGCCAGCGGTATTAAGGTAAAGACGGAGATAGACATCCTTGAGGCACCGGTCAAAAAGGGAGAAAAAGTCGGAAAATTCTATATCTATGCCAACAAACAAGAAGTTGGGGAAGGCTACCTTTATGCAGGAGAGGATATAGAAACGGGATGGCTACCGTCATACCTTTACGTGTCAAACCGTACGACAGTCTTTGCAGGGGTGATCATAGTACTGATCCTGCTTCTCGGCTTCATTCTTGATAAGCAAAGCAAACTGCGTAAAAACAGCAGAAATAAAGCACCTGCAAGCCGATAACAAGTGCTTTTTAACTCTTGTGCAACCTTTGCGAGTATGTTAGAATAACACTCGCTGTGGAGAGATACCCAAGTGGCTGAAGGGTCTGGCTTCGAATACCAGTAGGTCGGTAGTACCGGCGCGAGGGTTCAAATCCCTCTCTCTCCGCCATGTATGCCCTGCTAACGCAGGGTTTTTTTGTTGAGAGAGGGATTCTCACCCTACGGGTTTCCCTAAAGGGACTAGGCGCTGTGCGCCGTCGCAAATCCCTCTCTCTCCGCCATGTATGCCCTGCTAACGCAGGGCTTTTTTGTTTGGAAAGGGAATGTGGGAATATTTGAGAACTGATACAATTATTATATAATTTCAAAAAAGCTGAAGGGATCACAGATATGAAGAAAAGAATAATCACTGCGTTGCTGCTTGCCATTCTTATGCTCTCTGCGTGTTCCTCATCAAAGGAAACGGATGTAAAGAGCATCGAACCGGGCACGGAACAGTACAGGCAGATAGCTGAAAGGAATATTGAAGCGGCTCTGGCAAATTCATTTGGCATCCAGTCAGTAAATGATGAAAGCGTTGATCTTCAAGCCTGTGCAGAAGATTATCTGAAGAATATCGGATTAAACGCTGAAGAGATTACGGCCTTAAAAGGGAGCCTTTCAAAAGAATACTGAAAGATGGAGAGGAGATCAGTATGGAGATCAGTATGAGGGTTGCCAAAGACTATGATTATTCAATAAATCACCTTAAGGAAATCGGAAAACGCAGAAAAGAGAGAATAACCTATATTAAGCAGCGCCAGCTGGAAAAGTTTCAGAACAGATTTATGAAAAGGCTGGTCATTCTCCATTCGAATGATCTGCATGGGGACTTTCTGGCGGAAGAAGTCGATGCGGGGCTGATCGGAGGCGTCTCAATGCTTTCCGGATATGTCAGCAAGGTCAGAAACGAAGAACAGAATGTCATATATGCGATTGCCGGGGACATGTTCAGGGGGTCGCTGATAGACAGTGAGTTCAGAGGGATCTCTACCGTTGAAATAATGAATCTTCTTACACCTGACGTAGTGACGGTGGGTAACCATGAGGTCGACTATGGACTGGAACATCTGCTGTTTCTGGAAAAATGCGCCAGATTTCCGATAATAAATGCGAACATGTATGTTGAGCTCAGTGAGTCGCACCTGTTCAGCCCACATGTTGTTCTGGAAGCCGGAGGCCTGAAGATACTTTTTATAGGAGCGATAACGGAAGATGTTCTGTCAAGCACAAAAGCTGAAGAGCTGATCGGAACGCTGATAGATATCAGGGACGTGGCATCGGAGGTACGCAAGGCAACTGATACTTATAAAACATCAGATATAGACCTGACAATTCTTCTAACTCTTATAGGGTTTGAAGAGGATAAGAAGCTGGCTCAGGAGCTTGGCCCGGACAGTGATATAGATATTATCATCGGCGGACACAGTCATACTTACCTGGAAGAACCTTGTGTGGTTGCCGGTATACCAATTGTACAGGCAGCTGTCGGGACAGACCAGATCGGGCGTTTTGATATCGTGTTCGACGAACGCAATGGGCATATAGATTCATACACCTGGGAACTGATCCCTGTCACAGAGGAAAACTGCCCGCGCGATCCGGCACTTGAGGAGATCATAGACAGATATAAGGAAATCACAGATTCCAAGTATCTGCGTGTTCTGACCCGATTTGCAAAAGAGTACACACATTCCCGCCTTGACATGGAAACGGATCTTGGCGATCTGATTGCCGAATGCATGAGAGCTCAGCTCGGAAGCGATCTTGTAATGATTGCTTCAGGATCGATACGCACTGAATCACTGGGACCGATCGTAACGCTGCAGGATCTGATGATAGCTTTCCCTTACGAAAGCTCCATGATCGGTTTTCTTCTGACAGGTAGCCAGCTCAGGAGGGTTGTGAAGTATCTTACACGCGACGATGCAATTGATGAGAATGTGTGGACTGAACTGTTCCAGTTATCCAATGGATTTTTCTGTGAATATGACCGGCGCTCACGGGAGATACTGCAGCTCAAAATAGACGGAGAAGATGTGCAGGACGAAAAGCTTTACAGTATTGCAGTGCAGAGCTATTTTTACTGCAGCATGGAAAAATACTTTGGCATAACGCCGGAAGAAGTCAGTGGAAACGGAGAACCGAAAGAACTGGCATCAAGCATGCAGAATGTTCTTATAGATTACTTTGACAATCACGACTATATTAAACTGGAAGAAGAAAAACGTTTGCTCATACTTTAATAGTCTTAAGCTGTATGCCGGTTTTATGTTTGTTATAAAATGCGCGAATACTAATTATAACTATGATATATTAATAACAAGTTATTTACGGGAGATGTAGAAATCTCCCTTTTTTATGGAAAAGAGGTATTTATGAATTTATTTCAGAAGTGGATGAATATCAGTCTGGTACTGAGGATCTTCATCGGACTCATCATCGGAGCTATTCTGGGATTCATTGTTCCTTCGCAGCAGTGGATCTCGATTTTCGGTGATGTGTTCGTAGGAGCACTCAAGGGTATCGCACCTGTACTGGTATTCGTACTGGTCGCATCCTCCCTTGCCAACGCAAAGGGCGGTAACGCGGACAGATTCAAAGTCGTTATCTTTCTGTACATGCTCAGTACACTCATCGCAGCGTTCGTCGCAGTATGCATGAACTTCACTTTCAGAGTTAAGGTTCCTCTGACAGGCGTTGAGAACGTAGCTGAAGACCTGACTCCTCCGGGATCGGTATTCGAGGTGCTCAAGAATCTGTGCCTGAGCTTTGTTAACAACCCGATCAACGCTATCGCGAGCGCCAACTACATTGCCATCCTGTTCTGGGCAGTAGTGATCGGTCTTGCTCTCAAGGCATCCAGCGCAGGAACAAAGAAGATCTTCAGCGATCTGGCAGAAGCCCTTTCGGTAGTTGTACGCTGGGTCATCAACTGTGCACCTTTCGGTATCATGGGTCTCGTATTCAACGCAGTTTCAACAAGCGGACTCGCGATTTTCATGAACTATGGTCAGCTGGTAGCCCTGCTGGTCTGCACAATGTGCCTTACTTCGCTCGGTATCAATGCGATCATCGTAGCTCTGGTACTCAGACGCAACCCTTATCCACTCATGTGGTACTGCATCAAGAGAAGTGCTCTCACAGCTTTCTTTACCAGAAGCTCGGCTGCGAACATCCCTGTCAACATGGAGCTCTGCAAGGATCTCGGTCTTGACGAGGATATGTACTCCGTATCGATCCCGCTCGGTTCGACGATCAACATGGACGGAGCTGCAGTTACGATCACAACTCTTACACTGGTTGCATGCTGGACAACAGGCGTTGACGTAACATTCCCAATGGCGATCCTGCTGAGTATCGTGGCTACACTTTCCGCATGCGGAACTTCCGGAGTTGCAGGCGGCTCACTGCTGCTGGTACCTCTCGGATGCTCGATGTTCGGAATTCCTCAGGACATCGCAATGCAGATGGTAGGAATCGGATTCATCATCAGCGTAATCCAGGATTCCGTAGAGACAGCACTGAACTCCTCCGGAGACGCTATCTTTACTGCAACAGCGGAATTCTATTCATGGAAGAAGGAAGGACGCAAACTGCCGCTGTAGTTTTGAAGTCATTCACAACAAATAAGAGCCGTTCTGATGAACGGCTCTTTTCTTTTGTCGCTTGATCGGCGATTTATTTTATTGTATTCATGATCGGTCTGAAAATGTACTTGTTCAGGATCTCGACAACTATGAATCCGAGGGCGATACCCAGACATGTGACAACAAGAGTGACCGCTTCAGATACTGCCATGTCATGTTCTTCCATTACTATGCAGTACATCATGTAATACAGGTTAGGTCCCGGTACGAGAGGGAAGACACATATAGTCTGGAAAATGGTCGCGGGAGCCTTGTTTACTCTTGCCATTACCTGCGCGTAGGCAGCTACAAAGATAGATCCCACAAGTGTTGCGAGAAAATTACTGTAACCTGCGTTGTACAGCAGAGCATATGCAAGCCAGGTGAAGAATGCACCGATGCCGGCGTAAAGTACCTGTATGCCTTTAACATTAAACCAGTAGGCGAAACCTACACAGGCTGCTGTACATGATACCAGCTGGACCGCGAGACTAGGGGAGAGCTCCATCATGCTACATCACCCCCTTCATGATCAGTATAGGGAGAGCGATGCCTATTGCGATCCCTGTAGCGCCGAGAACTGCCTTGGATATATTGATGATGCCCGACAAAGTGTCTCTGTGCAGCAGATCGCTGATACCGTTTGTAAAACCGATCCCGGAGATCAGAAGCATCACTACACCGACCGTGATATTACCTGAGTGATGACCCAGTCCGAGTTCTACTGACAATAAAATGAATATCTCTACTATGAATGAGATGATAGCGTTAAACACAAGCGGGTTGGTTTCGATTCCGGAAAGCTTATCACCGATCGCAACTATCATTAGAGATGCGATCACAGCCACGATACTGTCTGCCGGATCGCAGTTGAAAAACACCGCAAATCCTGTACCACCGAGAACACCTGCCAGATAGTGCACCCATTTCGGCTGCGCGGGTCTGGCGAGGACCTCATCAAGCCTCCGTCTCAGCTCAGGCGCGTCAGGAGTTTCCCTGCAGATTTTACGGGAAATGCTGTTGAGATAGTCAAGCCTGTCAAAATTCATTTCTCCGCCCGGTACATGGCGTATCTGAGTGAAGATATCGCCGTCCGGCGTCTCTACGGTCGCCTGTATATTTGATGAGATGACCCAGCAGTTCACCCTGACGAAACCATAGCTGCGGCACAGCCTGTACATGCTGTCTTCGACACGTCCGATCTCAGCTCCGCTGTTGATCATCTGCTCGCCTATATCAAGTATTACTTTCAGTATCTGTTTGTAGTCCACAACGATCCCTCCGAAAACAAGTGGAATGAACGGCAGATAGGCTATCACAAAGATTTCAGGCTTTCAATATCTGACAAAAAATAATCCATATTTAGAAAATATTTAGTATTTTCATGTAACTGTGCAATTGTTAAAATATAAATGTGTAAATAGGCATTTTGCATGCATACCGGTGTGCCTGCAATACAGATGCCGTAATGTATGGCTCTTTTTGTTAAAGAGATAGATTACCGGATAAGGAGATTTTTTATGACTGCATCAGAAAAAAAGGAATTGAAGAAGATCGCCTGCAAGGTGAGGATGGGGATAATCGAAGGTACCCATGCCGCCAAGTCAGGTCATCCGGGTGGAAGCCTGTCCGCTGCAGATATGTACACATATCTGTATTTCAAAGAGATGAATATTGATCCTGAGAATCCGAAGTGTCCGGACAGGGACAGATTCGTTCTTTCAAAGGGACATACCGCGCCGGGACTGTATTCCGTACTTGCTCAGAGAGGATTCTTCCCTGTGGAGGAACTGAAGACTCTGAGACATATCGGAAGCCGCCTTCAGGGACACCCTAACATGAATGAGACTCCGGGTGTCGATATGTCAACAGGATCACTCGGTCAGGGTGTTTCAGCCGCTGCAGGCATGGCTCTGGCTGCCAAAAAGCAGGGCAAGGATCTGAGGGTATATACACTGCTCGGCGACGGAGAAATCGAAGAAGGTCAGGTATGGGAAGCCATGATGTTTGCCCATCACTATGAACTCGACAATCTTTGTGTTATCGTAGACAACAATGATCTCCAGATCGACGGAAGGATAGCAGATGTAATCGATCCGTATCCTATCCCTGAAAAATTCAAGGCATTCGGGCTCCATGTCGAAGAGATAGACGGCCATGACTTTGATCAGATCGAGGCTGCGCTGAACAGTGCTAAGGGAACAAAAGGCGTTCCAACTGCAATCATAATGAAAACACTCAAGGGCAAGGGCGTAAGCTTCATGGAAGATCAGGCCGGATGGCATGGCAAGGCGCCTAACGATGAGCAATACGAACAGGCGATGGCAGAACTCGGAAAGCAGCTCGAAGAAGTGGAGGCGATGTAATATGGCAGATATCAAGAAGATCGCAACAAGAGAAAGTTATGGCAATGCCCTTGTAGAACTGGGACGTGAACATGCAGACTTGGTCGTTCTTGACGCTGACCTTGCAGGAGCTACCAAGACGAGCACATTTAAGAAGGAATTCCCGGACAGACACTTCGACTGCGGCATCGCAGAAGGAAATATGATGGCCGTAGCTGCAGGAATAGCATCAATGGGCATGGTGCCGTTCGCATCGACATTTGCAATGTTTGCTGCAGGAAGAGCTTTTGAGCAGGTCCGCAACTCTATCGGATACCCTCATCTGAACGTGAAGATTGGCGCTACACACGGCGGTATTTCGGTAGGAGAGGACGGAGCATCCCATCAGTGCTGCGAGGACTTCGCTCTGATGCGCAGCATTCCGGGAATGACCGTTATTTGCCCTGCTGACGATGTTGAAGCGCGTGCGGCAGTAAAGGCTGCATATGAGTTTGAGGGTCCGGTATATCTGAGATTCGGACGCTCCGGCGTACCTGTATTCCACGACGAGGATTACAAATTTGAGATCGGCAAGGGAGAAGTGCTCCAGGATGGAAATGACATAGCTATCATCGCTACAGGCCTGATGGTCTGTGAAGCCATGAAAGCAGGAGAGGAACTCCGTGCTGAGGGGATCAATGCAAGAGTCATCAACATGGCAACAATAAAGCCTCTTGACGAGGAGCTGGTACTTAAGGCAGCGGAAGAATGCGGAAAGATCGTAACCTGTGAAGAGCACTCAATCATCGGAGGACTCGGCGAAGCTGTCAGCGCACTGCTCAGTGAGAAACTGCCGACTCCGGTACGCCGTATCGGTGTAAATGACGAGTTCGGTCATTCGGGTCCTGCAGCTGATCTGCTCAAGGATTTCGGATTATCGGCAGAGAATATCGTCGCTACAGTAAAAGCATGGCTGTAATAAGCCGGTTCTTGAAAACAAGGAGGAATTGCGATGAAGTTTTTCATTGATACAGCGAAGGTAGAGGACATCAGAAAAGCAAATGATATGGGAATCATCTGCGGTGTGACCACAAATCCATCGCTGATCGCCAAAGAGGGAAGGGACTTCAAGGAAGTTATTAAGGAGATCACGGAGATAGTCGACGGACCGATCAGCGGAGAGGTAAAGGCAACGACAACCGACGCTGAAGGAATGATCGCCGAAGGACGTGAAATAGCGGCAATTCACCCTAACATGGTCGTTAAGATCCCAATGACAGGAGAAGGACTGAAAGCCGTCAAGGTGCTTTCAGCTGAAGGGATCAAAACCAATGTGACTCTGATCTTTACCGCAAATCAGGCACTGCTTGCTGCAAGAGCCGGGGCAACATACGTATCTCCGTTCCTCGGAAGGCTCGATGACATTTCAGTCAGAGGAACCGATCTGATCAGAGAGATCGCGGATATATTCGCTGTTGCGGGCATTGAAACACAGATCATCTGCGCAAGCGTAAGAAACCCGATCCATGTTACAGACTGTGCACTTGCAGGAGGGGACATAGCAACAGTACCTTTCGGAGTGCTGATGAAGATGATCAATCATCCGCTGACAGATATCGGGATCGAGAAATTCAAAGCTGATTATATAGCAGTATTCGGCGAATAAAACAGAGTTATTGAAACAGACGCCCTGACAGTTCAGGGCGTCTGATTATTTATGTTATTTAATCATATATTTATCACAAAAGAATGTATAATTGAATGCGGTGGAACCGGAGAACCGCAGCATGAGAAAAACACTTGGATTAAAAGAATTACTGGTTATGGGCGGCGCTTTGTTCTCAATGCACTTCGGAGCGGCATGCATGCTGTTTCCGGTGCAGTGGGGAAAGGACGCCGGATCAGCGCTCTGGCCTGTATTTGCCGGAGTGCTTTTGTCGGGTGTCATACTTCCGTATTCAGGATATCTTGCCCTTGCGCGTGGTGACGGTACTTTTCTTGAGCTTACCAGACGTCTTTCACCGGGATTCGGCACATTTTTCGTGGCCCTTACGATATTCGTCATCGGCCCGCTTTACATGGTGCCTCGCATGAGTGCCGCCGCATGGGCAGGCATAGTTCAGATCACAGGCTTTGAAACTGACAGTATGCTTCCGGTCATACTTTTTTCCGTGATCTACTACCTGATTACCTACTGGTTCGTTGTGAACCCCGGCGAGGTGGTCAACAAGATCGGAAAGATCCTGTTTCCGATATTAATAGTAGTGGTGACGGCGGTGATCGTTAAGAGCCTTGCGAGTCCCATCAGCGATACATGGGCGGCTCCATCGTTCGATCAGGATCCGGTCATTTACGGATTCCTTGAGGGATACGCGACTGCAGACCTCCAGTGTGCGCTGCTCTTCGGAATAATAGTGATACAGGGTATACGCAGCGCCGGGATCGAAGAGAAGGACGTAAACAGCAGTCTCATAAAGGTAGGCTTTATAGGACTCGGACTGCTTGCAGTAACGATACTGGGGCACATGATTGCCGGAGCCAATACCGGAGGCACCATAGATCTGACTCTTTCGGCGCTTTATACGGAGATGGTCAGAGTGCTATGGGGCAATGCGGGAGGGATCATCTTCAACGTAGCTCTCGTGACTGCCGCTCTTACGACAGCAGTCGGTGCGGTATCTTCAACTTCGGAGATTTGGGAAGAGATCCTTTCAGATAAAAACCCTGGATTTTTCACATACAGAAATTTCTGCATAGTTTCATGCGTGCTGTCGGCGATAGTATCATTCGCCGACCTTGATACGATCGTAAAGGTAATAGGACCGGTCCTGGACGCCTGCTATCCGCCTGCGATCGTTATAGCACTTTATTACTGTTTATGCAGGAGAAACGGTGATGCCCCGGGCAGGGTCGCAGCTAAGTGGTCGGTTATCGGAGCGTTTATAATAAGCGCCATACAGCTTATTGTTCGATACAGTGACATGTTCGGACTGGGCTGGGATGATTTTTTTACTGACCTGTACAACAGACTTCCTCTTGCCGGTTACAGCCTGGCCTGGCTTCCGGTAAGTATATTGATTTATGTAATCGTTAAAGTGAAACTGAAGAAGTTCATTCCATAGCATGCATGTGATATAATTAACAATTAGGACAGTGCTATCGGAGGTTACCCGGATGGGAATGATAAGACTAAAAAACGTCTCAAAATACTACTATAGCAAAGGGATAATTGCCAGCGGAATATCCAGAGTCAATCTGGACCTTGACGCAGGCGAATTTGTTGTGATCACAGGAGAGTCAGGCAGCGGCAAATCGACTTTGCTGAATGTCATTTCAGGCCTCGATACATATGAGGAAGGGGAAATGTACATAGAGGGCAAGGAGACGAGCCACTATACGGCTTCGGACTTCGAAAGCTACAGGCAACAGTATATTTCCTGCATTTTCCAGAGCTTTAATCTGGTATCCAGCTATACCGTATACCAGAACGTAGCGCTGGCGATGCAGATCGACGGCTGCGATCCTTCTGAGATCAGGCTGACGGTCAACGATATCATAAAAAAGGTGGGACTGTACGAGTTCAGAAACCGCAAGGTCTCCAAGCTCTCCGGCGGACAGAAACAGCGTGTCGCTATCGCCAGGGCTCTGGCCAAAGATACAAAAATACTGGTCGCTGATGAACCGACGGGAAACCTTGACAGCGAATCTGCTGAAGGCATCGTTGAACTGCTGACAGATATCGCTTCGGATAAGCTGGTGATCGTAGTCACACACAATTACGAACAGTTCAGGGATCACGCCACACGCATCATCAAGATGCATGACGGAAAGATAGTTGAAGATACAGGCGCGGCATCCGGTAAAATCAAGGATGAAGCTGCTCCTGCTTATGGACACAGAAGCACCAGAGCGGAACACAGAGCAAAGAAAGAGAGCATATCCTATGGTACACAGCTTAAGCTGGGGGTGCGCAATACGTTCAATCTGCCTGCAAAGTTCCTCCTCCTTCTTCTGGTGTTCATTTTTGTGATAAGTTCCGTAAGCGCTCAGTACGTGTCGGTCAAAAAACAAAAGGATACCGTTGCAGAGGTAGGCTGGAACAACTATTTCACTAACTATGATCCTAAGCGTATCGTCGTTGAAAAGCAGGACAGGAGCGCGTTCACCAAAGCTGATTACGAGGCACTTGAGAATGCTCCGCATGTAGAAAAGCTGATCCGCGAAGACATAATGTATGATTCTTCGGTCTATATCGAAAACAAGGATTTCTCTTTCTACGGCTATGTTCTGAATATTAATAACCTTGATAAAACACCTGACCTTGGCGGGCTCCCGAAAGCGGATGACGAAGTCGTGCTGTCCGGATATGACGACGGATGGACTTTCGGTGAGAAGCCGGGTGAGCTTATAGGAAAGACATTTACCGTGTCAACGGATGGCGGTGCCGAACAAAAGGTAAAAGTTGCCGGAATAGTCATGCTTGGAACCGATGGGGACGAGGAAGAAATGGTAACAGAGAATAACATGATCTATTTCTCTGATCCGCTTATCGCAGAGGTTCGCAAAAGCATGTACGCGTCAAACAGCACGACTACCATGCTGATAAACGGCACTGAACAGACATTGTATCCGGGATCCGGAGGATTGACTGTAAATGAGAATGTGCCGGAAGGATATATACTGCTCCCTACAAGCTACGATCCGATGTTCAAAGAAGGATATGCCGCAGGAAAGGAAGTGGAGCTCAGAGCTAAAGCTCTGTACTATGATCAGGAACTTTCGCTCATGATCATGGGAACATACGGTGAGAAGACTTTCGAGAGGAAGACCGGCCTTGAGAATCTTGCAGAGCATGACGGCGAGATATACATCAATGAGATGGATTTCAGGAGGCTGTATGAAAAAGGAAGCTTCCAGGCATCCGTATTCGTTGACGATACCAAAAATACGGATGGCATGAAGGACATGCTTGAGAGGGGCGGCTATCATACTCTGGTCCTGAAGGATCACATCAACAACTTCATGAATGAAGAGCTGGTAAGCATAATCCAGCTGCCGATGGCTGTTATCGTCTGCCTGGCTGTATTCTTCATAGCGTATTTTGTTATCAGGCTGATACTTAAGTCCAGAGGAGTATATTTTGCTACTTTAAGAATGCTCGGCATGGGCAAGGAACCTGCGCGTCGCATCATGAGGGTAGAGCTTATTCTGGACTGCATGATCTCATATGCTCTGTTCATGCTGTTTATTTATCTGAACCGCATCGGAGTTGTAAACTCCGCTAAGCTCATGGATCATCTCACTTATCTGACTGTCAGGGACTACATAGTACTTGCTGTGATACTGCTGGTAATGGCAGTCCTTATCTCAGGACGCTTCATGAGATCGATATTCAAGAGTTCAGCCATGGGAACATACAGAGAGGAGGCATAGGGCATGGTAACATTGCAGAATGTAGATAAATATTTTTACCGCCGCAAGTCCAACCAGATCCATGTCATAAACGATACCTCTCTGGAATTCGGAGAAACCGGACTTACCGCGCTGCTGGGGCCTTCAGGCTGCGGCAAGACGACCCTGCTCAATGTAATAGGCGGTCTGGATAAAGCGGACAAGGGAAGGATCTACATAAACGGACAGAAGATCACCGGCAGAACGGCACGTTCTGTTGACAGGATCCGCAATCTCAACATCGGATATATATTTCAGAATTACAATCTGATCAACACTATGACGGTCTTTGACAACGTTGCCATGGTACTGAAGATGGTCGGGATCAAAGACGAAAAGGAGATCAGGGAAAAGGTCGAGTACGCACTGGAGCTTGTCGGGATGTACCGCTACAGAAAGCGCTATGCTGACATGCTTTCAGGAGGAGAAAGACAGCGCGTGGGCATTGCGCGCGCGATCGTCAAAAACCCGTCAATTATCATAGCTGACGAGCCTACGGGAAATCTCGACAGCGCCAACACTCTTGAGGTAATGAATATAATCAAATCCATCTCAAGGGAGAAGCTGGTCATCCTTGTAACACACGAGGAGAACCTGGCAAATTTCTATGCGGACAGGATCATCAGGCTCAGGGACGGAAAGGTGATATCCGATGAGATCAACGAAAATGTTGAGGGGCTCGATTACAGGATAGAAAACAGGATATACCTGAAGGACATAAAGGATCAGCGGACATTCGGAGATAGCGATAATACTATACGTGTCTACAACGAGAGCGGCGGAAAGATGGACATAGATATCGTGATCAGCCGCGGAAATCTGTTTATTCAGACTCACGATGCCGCTAACAGGATGGAAATAGTCGATGAGAATTCAAGTATCGAGCTCGTCGATGATCACTACAGAGCTTTGACGGCAGAGGAGGCAGAAGCCCGCAGGTTCCATTCGGAACGTTTCGTTGCTTCGAAACCACTGCGCCATTCATCGATTTTCAATGTGTTTTCGATGCTTGCATCTGGATTCCGGACTGTCAGCAACTATCATGTTCTGAAGAAAGTACTGCTGGTGGGCTTTCTGATATCTGCGATGTTCGTTACATATGCGGTCTCGAATATCGCCGGGATCCTCAACATGCCTGACGAAAGATTCATACAGGATGACAAGTCATATGTAGGAGTGGTACAGAAGAAGATACCGGTAAATGACTACCTGGAGATCGAGTCTGACCCATCTGTCGAATACGCTTTGCCGGGCTCAGGAAAGATAAACATGCGAATGAAATTTGATGAGTACTGGCAGACATCCTGGGGAGGCACGATGTTCAGCGGTTCTCTGAGCGCCTCAGATAATCTCACAGAGGATGATATCAAGTACGGAAGGCTTCCTGAAAAAAGATATGAAGTTGCGATCGATGCTCTGCTTATAAAGCGGGCTCAGGAAGAGAACCCGGATATGATACATGCCGGTTATAAAGAGCCTGAAGAGCTGCTGGGACGTCATCTTACTCTGAAGGAGCTCCCGGAGTTCACCATAGTAGGTATCACTGATAAAGAGAGCCCTTGCATATATGCGTCAAAGTCTCTGTTCATCAATATGCTGGCCAATAATAACAGCGATGATTACTACGACGAAGACTACGGATATGAAGAAGAGGGTGAGACTGAAGCTGAGCCTGAGGATGCAGAAACTTACAATGACGACGGAAGCATCACAGTTTCCGCTCCTAAGGCATCAAAACTTGTAGATTACGCCCTGTACAAAGAAAAGGTCCAGCTTACGGAAGGAAGCAGCTGGCCTCAGAACGACTATGAAGTGCTTGTCGACAGCGACTACTCAAAGTCGATGAAAATGGACAGCCAGATAAAGACGAAGGTCAACGGTCACAAACTTACGGTTGTCGGCTATTACGACAGTGATGAGGTGCAGGGCAAGTTCTTCGTAAACAATAATACGATCAAATACCGGCTCATCGGAGAGTCGGAAAACATGACTGTCAAGGCAGCAGGCGACAAGAATGATACGGTCGAGGCGCTGAAAGGATACGGTGTCAAGGCAAGAGATCTGTACAAGTATCAGAAAAACAAGTACAGGAGGAGCCAGCTTTCTACAGTACGTGCGTTCCTGCTGGTGGGCGGAATAATCATAATAATCTCGCTGATAGAAGTGTTCCTTATGATGAGAGCTTCGTTCCTCTCACGCATAAAGGAAGTCGGAACGCTCAGGGCTATCGGAGTGAAGAAGTCCGATATCTACAGGATGTTCACGGGAGAGATAATAGCGATTACAACGATGGCTTCTATCCCGGGATGGCTTCTGATGAATTACATCATCAGCAAGCTGCAGAATGTTACATATCTGTCGAATATGTTCGTCTGCACTCCGCAGACGGTATTAATATCACTTGCGCTGATATTTGCATTTAATCTGCTGTTCGGACTGATGCCTGTGATTCATACTCTGATAAGGCGCCCGGCAGCGATACTTGCACGTACGGATGTGAACTGATGAATGAAAGGTAAGGCAATGGTCAAGGAAAGAGATATGACATACAGGATACGGATGGCCCTGGTAAGAACTGCGTCCGTGCTGCTGCTCATATTGGTCACAGTGGTGTTCGCATCATCCGGATTTGTGTACGCGGATCATGAAACAGAAAAGGAAGTACCGAAACGCGAGGTCCACGATGTCGGAGTAGGTAACGAACTGTACTGTTTCTTTGTGACGCATAATGTAGTTCTGACTCCGGCTGAAGTGACGGCAATGACAGATGAGGAGCTCACTTCCACGATACTGGAGCGCTCAGGACTTTACATGAAAAAGACCAACTGCAAAATAGCTTCGCATAAAGAAATTACGGTAAAGGACTGGACCAATGCAAAACTGGGCGAATTTCAGCTCAGCGAATCGGACCTTGAAGCCATGCGTCTGGCAGAACCTGTGGACGGAGAACCGTTCAAGTTTTACATGGATCTTCAGATAGTCCGCAAAACCGGAGAAAAAAAGACAGTCGTAAATGAAGAGGGCGAGGAAGTAGAAGAGGAAGAGACCATTCAGTATTCGACTTTCAAGAGAACAAGCCCGAGACTTCTGTTTGCTGTCGTTGCGACCGAAGAAGATGCCAAATACGGTGAAGACATCTGCATAGAGGACAAGCAGCCGCAGCCTGCCGTTACTAAAAAACAAAAAAAGAAAAAACAGAAAACTCCGGCCATCAGCGAACCGGAGGCTCCTGAAGAGGAAATGCTTCCTGAGTACAGGACAATAAGCATGGCTGACAGGTCGGGAGGACCTATTGAAGAAACTCTGAAGGACGGAAGCCCGGTCGACCTTGAATGGGTAGAACCAAAGAATACAGGTGCTGATGAATCATCTTTCATCGACCGCATACCCGGAGGAAAGATCGGCCTGATGGCAATGGCGACAGTGGCAGCAGCTGCCGTTGCTGCAGTGGTGATAGCAGCAAGAAATAAAAAAACAGACGAGTAGAGGGGAGCCTGTAAATGAGATATAGGATCAATAAAACGAATTATTGTGATTTCAATGTTTTTGAAGACAACAAGCTGGCTCCGAGAAGCTACTTTATCCCTTATCCGGACAGAAAGTCAGCTGACGAAGTTTCCGGCAGGGATAAGAGATATAAATCGCCGAAAGTCATATGCCTGAACGGTGAATGGGACTTCAAATTCTATCCAAGACCATCGCAGCTTCCGGATATTCTGGATACTGATACATTGAAGTTCGATAAGATAGACGTGCCTTCATGCTGGCAGTTCCGCGGCTACGACAGGCCATTTTATGTGAATCTGAGATATCAGTTCCCGTATGATCCGCCGAAGATCCCGGAGCTGGACAAGGCTGGGAAAGTATTCAGTCTGCAGGGCTCGGACTACGGGCTCGGACCGAGGTGGAAGGATCCCGGCGAAGAGTATAACTTCGTAGGAGTTTACCGCACATTTTTCAATACCGACGGGCCTGATGCTCCGGAAAGGCGTTATGTACTGTCGTTCCTCGGAATAGCAAGCTGCGCAGACATCTATGTAAATGAGCACTATGTCGGATATACTGAAGGTTCGCACAACACAGCTGAATTTGATGTGACTCCGTACCTGCATGACTGGATCAATGAGGTCGTTGTAGTGGTTCACAGATGGTGTAATGGCACATATCTGGAAGATCAGGACATGTTCCGCAACAACGGCATATTCCGTGACGTTCTTCTGAGGATATCAGAAGGCAACGACTTCACGGATGTGGATTTCACTACCAGAAAGGTCAGCGGGGCATGGTTCGCGACCGTAAGAGCATATCTGATGGAAGACGGGGACGTGACTTTCACCCTGGAGGGGCGTGGAGTACATGAGCAGCAGACTGTCAGGACACAGGGCAAAAGAGCAGAGTTTACTTTCAGGAATCTTCAGCCAATAGAGTGGAGCGATGAGACGCCTGAACTCTATAACATGTACTACGAGATCGAAGGAAGCTGCGTCAAACAGAGAGTAGGATTCAGGATCGTTGAGATCAGAGGCGACAAGCTTCTGGTAAACGGACAGCTGATCAAATTCCATGGAGTGAACCATCATGATACTTCGCCGGAAAACGGCTATACGATGACTCCTGATGAGATAGAGCGCGACATGCGTCTTTGCAAGGAGTACAACATCGATACCGTAAGAACTTCGCATTATCCTCCGGATCCTTATCTGCTGGAGGTATGCGATGAACTGGGTATCTACGTGGTGGACGAGGTGGATCTTGAGACTCACGGCACTTATGTCCATAAGCTGCCGCCAAGCTATAACCGCATAAGCGATGATCCGAAGTGGGAGGCGCACTATGTTGACCGCGCTGCGAGGATGTACCAGAGAGACAAGATGCATCCGTCCATCGTGATGTGGAGCCTTGGCAATGAAGCGGGCGGTACGCACAATACAGACAAGGAATACGAATATCTTAAGAAATATTCAACTCTTCCGGTGCACTACGAAAGCGCGGTACATACCAGAAAGAAAGCATATGATGTTGCCAGTGAAATGTATCCGCCTTCGGAGCGTGTACATGAGATAGGCGAAAAGAAGTATAAGATAAAACAGTTCTGCGACAGACCTTACTTCCTCTGTGAATATGCACATGCCATGGGCGTCGGCCCGGGCGGCATGGAGGATTACTGGAAAGAGATCTACTCGTACGATAACCTTACAGGAGGCTGTGTGTGGGAGATGGTCGATCATGCTGTACTGCATGAGGATGGCAGTTACACATACGGCGGTGACCATGGTGAATGGGAGCATGACAAAAACTTCTGTGTTGACGGCATGTTTTATCCTGACCGCAGCCCGTCTACAGGTGCGAAGATAACCAGGTTCATCTATCGCCCGATCCGGGTCAGCTGGCTTGGAGGAGACGACTTTGAACTGTTCAACACAAAGGCATTCACCCGCGGATTCAGGTACGAACTGAAGTGCCGGTGGAGCGATGGCAGTGAATTCTCACTGATCCCTGAATGTGACCCGCTTGAGAAGGTGAGAGTGAAGATCGATACCGCGGAGCACATCAAGGCTGCTGAAAAAGCGGGAACAGACTGTACGCTGACGATAACTGCCTTTGACAGAAAGACAAAAACAGAAGTATCCCGTGAGCAGATCGTTCTTAAGGAACACATAGCGGGCATTCCGGACGGCGCTGGGAAATATCCTATCGGAAACATAACTGATGATGATTCGGATAATGTTACTTTCGTGATAGGAGGCACAGCCGTAACGCCTGCCGATCCAGCGACCATAGTATTCCGCGCTCCGACAGACAACGATTTTATCTTCTTCGGAGTAGGCGATGCCATGAAGGACTTCACCGGACAGCGGACAGAAGTGGTCTCGATAGAAAAGACAGAGAAGAAGCTGACGGTAGTATCCAGGATCGTGTGCAGAAAGAACGAGTTCGAGTGTACTGATGTTTATGAGAAGGTTGACGAAGCAGGTTCCGTACTCGTCACAAGCAGGCTGCACTGCACAAAAGGAAAAGGCACTGTGCCGAGATTCGGAAAGGCGTTCAGGTTCGATTCCTCATTCGATAATGTTAAATATTACGGAAGAAGCGGCGAATCATATGCTGATATGAAAGATCAGTTCCCTATAGAGGAAGTGAGCTGCAAAGTGGCAGACATGACTGAGCCGAATATCAAGCCGCAGGAGAGCGGCAGCCGCTTCGATACCAGATGGGCAAGCGTGAGCGACGGAAGCACGACCATTAAGTTCAGCGCCGTTAACAGAGCCTTTGAACTCGGAATAAAACCTTACAGCGACATTGAACTTTTAGGGATGAAGCACCGTGAAGACGAGAAGAGAACAGGCACATACGTAACGATTTCCGCATTCCAGCAGGGAATAGGTACGGGGATCTGCGGACCGCAGACAAAAGATGAGTTCAAATATCCTGTGAACAAAGACTATGAACTGAGCTTCGTTATATCATGTTGTAAAGAATAGGACAAAAAGAAGAACAGCTGCTCATAAGAGCAGCTGCTTTTTTATGATCTGTTTTTTAGAGCCCGCACTTGGCAACGTATGTCACATCTGCAGGGAGACCGAGGTCACGGTCGGTAACAGGCTCGAAACTCCATCTTGGAGCCGTAGGTCTGACAGCCCACATTACAGCATAGAAGTTGAACATCACGATTCCGTAATTGAGGAGCCTGTCAGCTTCCGATGTCATGTCATCAGGCAGGCCGACAAGGGAGATCTGGTCATTATCAACTATGATCCTGTATGGCTGAAGATTCTGGAACGACTGCGCATGAGCGATGGCTCTGAGTCCGTCTTCCAGTTCGTCATACCAGAGATCAGTGTCGATATCCTGACCGAATCTGTAGCCGTCAGTCATTTCGTCGAGAGATTTCTTAGGAGCTTTCTTCTCGTCGTTGTCAGGGTCTCTGTATCCGAACGCTACTACGCAGGCAACTGCTTTGTCTGTATCTTCTCCAAGAGCCTTCTTAGCCTCATCGGCATCATTGATAGTCTGCCAGCAGGCTGCCAGGCCCAGTTCAGTCATCTTGAGTGTGAGTCCCTGAGCGATGTATCCGGCATTCTCAAGATAGTGATCTGCTACTTCAGAGTAGATGACCATGTACGCAGGAGCCTTGATGCAGAACCCGTTGTAACCGACGCTTTTCTTGAGTTCATCCCATACTGTTCCGATATAGAACTTCAGCTCGGTTTTGATTTCATCGACAAGATCGCTCTCATCTTCCTCGTAATAGGTCAGCAGCTCGGTAAGTACGCTGTCTTCAACTTTCCTGCCGGAAAAACCTCTGCAGGAGTTTCTCTTTTTTACTATATCCTCGTAATATTCCATTTTTTCACCTCATCCGCATCCCGGAATGACTTATCAAAAAATATACATACAGATTGTAACACCCGTGCTGCAGATTTTCAATCCATACCATATTTATGTATATTGGCAAGTGTGATACAATATATGTTGATAAATAACGGTATTTGCGATGCCGAAAATATATAAGCAGTTGGTTTTAGGAGGATAGTTATGCTTAAGAATTTCAAAGAGATGGCTGAACTGGTAAAGGCAAACCCGGTAAAGAAGAGAATCGTTCTCTGCTGCGCACATGACGAGCATTCGCTGGATGCAGTCTATGAAGCGTTCAAAGAGGGTATAGTAGAGCCTGTATTCGTAGGTAAGGAAGATGAGATCAAAGCGATCTGCGCTGAGCACGGATTTGACTTCGGCGATGTCACAATATACAACGAGGACGATGATGTAGAAGCAGCAAAAAAAGCAGTTGCACTCATCCGCGAAGGAAAGGGCGATTTCCTGATGAAGGGCCGCATGCAGACTGCAGACCTTCTGAGGCAGGTAGTAAACAAGGAGACGGGTCTTCAGGTAGGAAAGATCATGTCACACGTAGGACTTTTCCAGGTGCCGAATTATCACAAAGTAGTAGTGCTGACTGACGGCGGAATGCTTCTGCAGCCTGATCTTGAGCAGAAGGTAAAGATCATTAACAACGCAGTAGAGGTGCTTCACGCCCTTGGATATGAAGATCCGAAGGTCGGTGTCATGTGTGGAGCAGAGGTGCTCAACAAAAAGGCGCAGGAGTCAGTAGACGCTGCAGCTCTTAAAGAGATGAATCAGAAAGGTGAGATCACCGGCTGCACAGTCGAAGGTCCTATCTCTTACGACATAGCTCTCAGCAAGGAGATCGCAGAGTTCAAGAAGTTTGAAAGCCCTGTTGCAGGAGAGGTAGATGCAATGATCATGCCGTCCATGGCAACAGGAAACATGGTTGGTAAGGCCTGGACTGTAAGCAGCAACGGAATGATGGCCGGCATCATAGTAGGAGCAAAGGCACCTATCGTTCTTACATCCAGAGGTTCCAGCGCTGAAGAAAAGTTCTACTCCATCGTTCTTGCAGCAGCTGCTTCTGTATAAAAAAGGTAAAGATAACTTTACATAATGTATTACAGCGATGTAAAGAATACTTTACAATAACCGTTATAACAACGTAAAGAAAACTTTACAAAGGGTGTTGAAATGATGACGAAATGGAAAGACGCATATCCGAGACCGCAGCTGGTAAGAGATAAATGGCTGAGTCTCGACGGAGAATGGACATTCAGCATCAAAAAAACAAACGAAGCCGGTCTTCCTCCGGGACCAAAGACCATCAATGTACCGTTTTGCCCTGAGAGCATGCTGTCAGGACTCAACAGGATCACACGTCCGGATGAGCTTTTGCTGTATGGCCGAAGTTTTACGGTTCCGGAAGAGTGGGAAGGCATGAGACTGATACTCCATCTCGGCGCCGTAGACCAGACTGCGAAAGTTTATATTGACGGGAAATATGCAGGATCCCACGAAGGCGGTTATCTGCCGTTCAGTTTCGATATAACAGAGCTGCTCAACGAAGGTGAAAAAAAGCACAGTGTTATAGTTGAAGCGCGTGACAATCTTGATCACAAGTATCCGTGGGGCAAGCAGAAGTATAAGAACGGCGGTATGTGGTATACACCGGTATCGGGGATCTGGAAGAGCGTCTGGCTTGAGCCGGTGCCTGAAAAGCACATCACATCGCTCAGGATAGATACCGGACTGGACTGGGCTGAGATCAAGGTGTACGGTGTCACGGAAGGTACTCTGGAGCTGTGCGGTAAGACCTACGGGCTTGCTGAGGTGAAAGAGGAGGCAGCATGTGCCTCGGTACATATAGACATCGATGAACCGGAACTCTGGACGCCGGAATCTCCATTCCTCTATGATTTTACTGTTACGAGCGGCGATGACAGTATCAGATCATACTTCGCTCTGCGCACACTTTCCATAGAGGATAAGGGCGGCTGCACCAGACTCTGCCTCAATGGCATTCCGTACTTCTTCAATGGAGTGCTTGATCAGGGATACTGGCATGACGGGATCTACACACCTGCATCTCCCGACAAGTACGCTGAAGACATACTTGCCATGAAGTCACTTGGGTACAATACTCTCAGAAAGCATATCAAAATAGAACCTGAGGTTTTCTATTATGAGTGTGACAGGCTTGGAATGGTAGTGTTCCAGGACATGGTGAACAACTCGGATTATTCATTCCTGATGGATTCAGTACTTCCGACTATAGGAAGAAATAAGATTGACGATAAAGATTTACATGACGATCCTGAGAGCAGGATGATTTTCATGGATTCCATGGAAGGGACCGTTAAAGCTCTTTACAATCATCCGTCTATCTGTTACTGGACGATCTTTAATGAAGGCTGGGGACAGTTCAATGCTGATGAGGCATATGACCGGCTGAAGGAACTCGACGGTTCCAGATTCATAGACAGCACTTCCGGATGGTTCTGGCAGAACAAGAGTGACGTAGACAGCTATCATGTCTATTTCAAAAAGATCGACCTGACACCTGGCGACAGACCTCTTGTCCTGAGCGAATTCGGAGGATATGCCTGCAAGCTTCCGGGTTATTATTACGGCGGAAGAAGAGATTACGGTTACAGGAAATGCCCTGACAGAGCAGCGCTGCAGAAAGACATTTCCCGCCTGTACAAAGAGGAAATAGGACCTCTGCTCGCAAAAGGCCTGAGTGCGGCAATTTATACTCAGCTTTCTGATGTGGAAGATGAGACGAACGGACTTCTCACATACGACAGAGAGATAAAGAAGATCGAAGAGATCTGATTGATGTAAAGATTACTTTACATATCGAAGCAAAAAAGTTGATGCCCGAAAGCATCAACTTTTTGTTTTTCAGATTAAGCTTCTGCAGTTCGTTTACAGAACTCTTGTCCTGATGACGCA
This sequence comes from Mogibacterium sp., assembly GCA_017432075.1. Taxonomy (GTDB): domain Bacteria; phylum Bacillota; class Clostridia; order Peptostreptococcales; family Anaerovoracaceae; genus Crickella. The sequence continues at coordinate 22,545 of JAFRJV010000123.1, forward strand.
GTCGCAGCTGAATGGCTCTGTGCCTGCCGGAACGTCAACGATGAAGTATCCGAAATCATTTGCTCTGTTCTTAGCGCCTGCGATTCCTGCAAGTTTGTCACCATAGAACTCTTTGAGCTTTTCCTTGATCTCGTCGCCGGACTTCTCAGCCTTTACGAGGAAGCAATGTCTCTCGTCAGCACTCTTTTCAAGAGTTACTCTTGGGAAGTTGACTGAGTTAACGATGTTTCCGTTGTCGAGGTAATCCATGAGCTGATCTGTAGCCATGATAGCGCAGTTCTCTTCAGCCTCAGCTGTGGAAGCTCCGAGGTGAGGTGTTGCAACGATGCCTTTCTTGCCGATGTACTCAGGCTCGAGAAGGTCTGTCATGTACTTTCTCATCTTGCCGGACTCGAGAGCCTCTACTACATCGTCAACAACGATGAGGTCAGGTCTTGCGTAGTTCATGAAGATGACGCCGTCCTTCATCTTTGCGATGAGGTCCTTGTTGACCATTCCCTTAGTTGTAGGCAGGGAAGGAACGTGGATGGTGATGAAGTCACACTCAGGTACCATCTCTTCTGTGCTGTCCTTGAGCTCAACAGGAGCTGTCAGGCAAGGATGCGGTGTGAATGCTTCGTAGCCGACTACGTTCATGCCGAGAGCATAAGCAGCGTTGGCGATCTTGGCGCCGATTGCTCCGAGGCCGATGACTCCGAGAGTCTTGCCGGCGATCTCAGTTCCTGCAAACTGCTTCTTGCCTTTTTCAACATTAGCTGCTACATCGCCTTCGAGTGTCTGTCCCCATGCAATACCTTCATAGATATTGCGGGCACCCATGATCATGCCTGCTACTGCGAGTTCCTTAACGGCGTTCGAGTTAGCACCAGGAGTATTGAATACTACGATACCTTTCTCAGCGCACTTATCAAGAGGAATGTTGTTGACGCCGGCTCCTGCTCTTCCGACAGCGAGAAGGTTGTCAGAGAGTTCCATGTCATGCATCTTGAAGGATCTTAAGATGATTCCGTTAGCCTTATCAACGTCGTCGGTAAGCTCAAACTTATCAGTGAGTCTGCAAAGACCCTTAGGGGAAATGTTGTTAAGAGTACCGATATAATATTTGTCCATTATGTCCTCCGTTTTGAAACAAAAAGATTGATTATATATAGCTTATTGACGGGGGCTTTTATGCTGTAATCAGCAGCCGCCCATACGTCATTAGTATATCACCAAGGATTGTTTACATCAACATGGGTGGCCATGTGTTATTGACAAATACAAGTTGAAACATTGACATAAAATGAATACTATTATAGTGAGAAAAAATTGGGCTTTCACAAGATGATAACTGTAAAAAACATAAAACAGGAGGTATCTAAATGGCAAAAGTTGATCTGACTAAGTATGGAATCACCGGTACTACTGAGCTGGTCTACAATCCATCATTTGAAATGCTTTTCGAAGAGGAAATGAAACCTGAACTCGAAGGCTTTGATAAATGACAGCTTACTGAACTTGATGCAGTAAATGTAATGACCGGTATCTATACTGGACGTTCGCCTAAGGATAAATACATCGTCATGGATGAGAATTCCAAAGACACAGTATGGTGGACAACTGAAGGTTATAAGAACGACAACCACCCGATGTCAGAGGAAGTATGGGCAGAGGTCAAAAAAATCGCTATCAACGAGCTCTGCAACTAGAGACTGTTTGTTGTAGACGGATTCTGCGGCACAAACCCTGATACACGCATGGCCATCCGTTTCATCATGGAGGTTGCATGGCAGGAACACTTCGTAAAGA
>JAFRJV010000018.1 GCA_017432075.1 Mogibacterium sp.
CACAAACAAGGAAAGACCCGGCCTTTACATCCGGGTCTTTCCTTGTTTGTGGATTATTCGCATGAATCTGAATATGCATCTTGTTGTTTTGAGATTTGAACAGTGACTATTCTTCACCCTTTATCTCTCTGATCTTTGCAAGGATCATCCTCTCGTTATACAGGAAGAAGAGGCAAGCTCCGGTCACGCAGGTTACGAAAGCAACAGCTGCTGTAGCTCTGTAGCTTCCAGGTGTTCCGGAAACCGTGATGGATGTGAACACTACCATCGCGAGAGCCTGACCCATCTTGAATGCGAATGTACGCGCTGCGAAGAACATGCCGCTGCGGTCCTCGCCTGTTTCAAGGCGGCTGAGCTCAGCTACGTCGGCAACGCATGCCTGCGGCAGGATGCCGAGAATAGCCATAGGTACGGAAGCGCAGACTGCTACTATGAATCCCCAGTACAGTCCCTTCCCGCAGAGGAATGTGATCAGGAATACCAGGGCATAGCCGAAGAATCCTGTAATGATCATTTTCTTCTTTCCGATCTTAGGTGCCAGCTTGTTGACTATCGGATACTGAAGGACACTGAGGAATGTCATTGTTGCCGTCAGTACAAATGTCCATGTATCTTCTATACCCATCAGCTTGGTCTCATAAAACGCAAGACCTGTCTGGAAAAGAGTCAAAGCGAAGAAGTATATCACGTCGCTGTAAACGAAACGTCTGAACTGCCTGTTCTGGAAAGTCTTGAGGAGCGACGAAAACGCCTTTGTCTCACTCGGTTTAGCCTCAAGATAATCACGTTCCTTTATGTACAGAGAAGGTACGAGCATTGCGATGCATGCCAGAGTGGCCATGATCGCAACAGCCATTCTTACAGATCCCTCAAGCCCGAAAGCACCCTGGAGTGCGCCTGCAACATTAGGAAGCATGAATGATATCGACTGTCCGGCGATGAATGTGAATGAGATATATGTCGAAACATTTATGCGGTGCTGCTGTGTATCTCCGAGCTCCGCTATCAGTGCGTTGTACGGAGTGCAGAATATCGTCATGAACAGATAGAACGTTATAAGCAGCGCAAAGAGTATTACGTCGTTTATAACAATGTCCCCTGTCTGAGGCAGTGTAAAGAGTCCGATCGTGATAAGCGCAAACGGTACGGCGATCGTACGCATGAACGGTATGCGGCGGCCTCCTTTGTACTTTGCGCGGTCAGACCATCCGGCAATCAGAGGGTCCGTAATGGCGTCAAAGATACGTCCGACAGCCAGAACCAGTCCGAAGAGTGTAAGTTTGAATACGATCGGGTGCTGGGTTATGCCCGAGGCAAAGATTCCGGTCAGCGGATTCTGCTCATCAGGTGTACCTGTATAGTAATATACCATCCAGTTGGCAACTATGCCCGAAAGCAGGCTCCAGCCGAACTGTCCGACAGCAAATATCCAAAGCAGCTTATTGGTGATAGGTTTTTTCTGCATATTGCTTCTCCTTGTACGTAAAAACAAAAAAATGAAAAAGAGCAGTTTACCAACTGTCCCTTACCTTTCCCGGCCTATTGTAACATGTACCGCACTTATAGTGGAACTCTTTTTTTACCGGCAGTTTCCTTATTTACTTTCGTCCTTCAAAGGAGCTCCGGCAAAACTTACTGCGGCTCTGGCGAGCACCTCAGTCGGATCAACTGCAGGAAGAACCTTCTGCCCGATGATGTCGAAAGCCATCGGCAGTTCTGTGCAGCCGAGGATCAGTACCTCAGCCCCCTTCTCCTGCATTTCCGAAATAACGCTGTCAATATCAAGATCCGAGAAGTCCATGATGCCCGCCTTGACATGATCGTAAATCAGGCTCATGATGATCTTCTGCTTCTCTTCAGACGGATATACCGGTTTTATGCCCGCTTCTTCAAGAGCATTTCCATATACACCGCTCTGGCAGGTACCATCAGTAGCCAGCACACCTGCTGTCTTTACATTCATATCAAGCAGATGCTGTGCAGTCTCACGCGGCATGTGAAGCACCGGTATGCTTATACCTTCACAGACACTGTCATAGAAGTAGTGTGCGGTATTGCATGCCATTATGAGAACATCTGCGCCGGCAGTCTCAAGGCGTTCAGCGCTTTTCTTCATCTCAGGCCTCGGATCGGCCCCGCCATGAAGTATCGCGGCAGTTCTGTCTGCTATCCTGGTATTGCAGTCTATAAGCACCGGAATGTTGTCCTGGTCGCAGGCTGCAACTGTATTATCAAGTATCTTTTCAGCCAGATCATATGTTGCAAGAGGACCCATTCCTCCGATTATTCCTATCGTTTTGTAGCTGTTCATAATTCAGTAACCTTTATCCCGGATCAGATTATCTCCGTGAGTATCCTTATAAAAAATATTACCAGTACTGTGATCATCAGCGGTCTGACCACCTTTGCACCCTTCTTTTCGAAGAATGTCACGCCGATGTAGTTACCTATGATGCCGAATAATCCTCCGCAGAATCCCAGCAGGATAATGACCTTGCCATTCATGAGATAAACGGCGAGCGAAGTCAGATTTGTCGTAAGATTGATGGATTTTGACACCCCGTTGGCTTCTCCGAGTTTGAAATGTGCAAAAGCCGTAAGGAGCAGTATGAGGAATGTTCCTGCTCCCGGCCCGTAGAATCCGTCGTAAGCCCCTATGAAAAGCGCTACCAGCGCTGAGCGTATCAGCATCTGTGTGCTTCCAAGTGGTTCTGCAGGCTCGTCCATCTTTTTATCTCTCATTACATACAACGCTGTAAGCGGAATAATGACGAGCATTATCCTTTTGAACAGCTCTGCATCCACCATAAGTGCAAGCCTGGCACCCGAAGACGAGCCTATCACGGCCATCAGGATACACAGAGCAGCCCTGCGCCATGGTATGTATCCAAGCCGTGCGAGCCTGTACGTTGAAACAGTAGTACCCATGCCCGAGCTAAGCTTGTTGGTAGCTATCGCATTGTGGACAGGCACTCCGGCAATCATATAAGCGGGCAGCGAGATAAGTCCCCCGCCGCCCGCGACTGCGTCTACGAACCCTCCGAGGAATGTCAGAGGGCATACTATTAAAAAAGTCCAGATACTTAATTCCATATCTGTAATTATCCCCAGCCCCTTAAACAAGATCTTATCTCTTTATCAGGGGCCTGAGTCTGCGGGTGAGTCCCGCCGCGAGAACGATCTTAAGTGCATCCGGAATGATGTACGGGAACACACACCATGCGAGAGCAGTCATAACTCCGATGCTTTCTGTGTTCTTTGTATAAACAACCACGAACCACGCAGTACCGAATGCATAGCAGATCAGAAGACCTGCGACCATTGACAGTACAAGAACCTTCATGCTTTTGCCGAAAAGGCTCTCCATCAGCCACATGAACAATGCTGAAAAGACGAATCCGATAATGTATCCGCCGGTTGCACCGAACAAATGACCAATACCGCCTGCAAATCCCGAAAATACCGGGAGTCCCACTGCGCCGAGCAGCAGATAAATGACCACTGCCAGTGTTCCGTTCCTGCCTCCCAGCAGACCGACGGCAAGAAAGACACCGAAGGTCTGCATGGTAAACGGCACGGCTGCCGGGATAGAGATCCATGAGCACACTGCCATGAGCGCAGCGCAGATCGCGATCATGGCAGCATCTGTTGTACTCAGGCCAACATGGCCTGTTTTGGTTTTAGCTTCAGAATAGTTTAACAATTTAGTTTACCTTACTTATAAGATCCCTTTGCTGCTTCCCTCATCTCTCTTCTTGTTTCATAATCGCTGATGATCATTGCAGCGGAGAGGTCTCCTACTACGTTGATTCCGGTACGGCCCATATCGAAGATACGGTCTACGCCGGCTACGAGCGCGATGCCCTCAACAGGCAGTCCTACAGACTGGAGTACCATAGCGAGCATGATCATGCCTGCGCCAGGTGTTCCGGCTGTACCGACCGAAGCGAGTGTAGCTGTCAGAACGATGGTGACCATCTGTCCGAGTGTCAGATTGATGCCGTAGCAGCTCGCAATGAAGATAGCGCATACTCCCTGATAGATAGCAGTACCGTCCATGTTGATGGTAGCACCAAGCGGGAGTGTGAAGCTCGCAACATCTTTTCGGCCGCCCATCTTCTCTGCGCACTCCAGAGTTACAGGAAGTGTTCCGATCGAAGATGTGCTCGAGAATGCGAACAGGAATGCCGGGAGAGCTCCCTTGAGGAACTGTACCGGGCTCATATGGCCGAGAGTCTTGACTGCCAGCGAATAAGTGAACAGAGCATGTACCGCATATGCAATGTAAGCTGTCAGCAGAACCATCGCGAGTGATCCGAGCACCTGAGGTCCGTTGACTGCTACTACCGGTGTGATCAGGCAGAATACTGCGATCGGAGTCATCTTGATGATTCCTCTCATGATTACCATGAACACTTCATACGCACTGTCGATCCATTCCTTGAACGGAAGGCCCTTGTCTCCGGCAATGATGATGCCGAATCCGACGAAGAGAGCGATGACGATTACCTGCAGCATAGTATTGTTTACCATAGGATCGAACAGGTTGGACGGGAAGATATTTACTATCGTGTCCATGAAGCTCGTAGGCTCTGCTGCTTCATATTCCAGCGCGCTTGTCTCCAGGACCTTATATGTTCCCTTGAAAATGTTCGCAAAGATAAGACCTATAACAATAGCGAATGCAGTAGTGCAGAAGTAGTAAATAATGGTACGGAGTCCGATAGTTCCTACCTTCTTGATATCCGAGAGCGATACAACACCCTGAATGATCGAGGTGATTACGATCGGTACTACGATGAACTTGAGCAGGTTGAGGAAGATAGTACCGAATGGCTTGATGTACGCTTCGGTAAAATCAGCTGCCCCTACCGAAAGGAAAATGAGTCCCGCTACAATACCCAGGCCGAGAGCAATAAAGATTTGAATCGGCAATGAATTTTTGATTTTCTCCATATTAACCTCCTTAAAACCTATGCAATCTCCTTAATATAGCTAAACACATAGCTGAAAAACGATGTTTTCCCCATGTGAGCACTACCGTCAATAGCTGTTATCGGCTGATTCTCTGACACTTGCGCCGGCCATTCTGATGGCAGCCTTAGCCAGAATGATGGTAGGATCTACAAAAGCATCCGATCTCAGTCCCATTAAGCTGAAAGCGATAGGAAACTCAGTGCTCGCGAGTATGAGCACCTCTGCCCCTTGTTTGCCAAGATCTCCGATCAGGTTCTGCATGTCTTCGCGGACTGAGTCCGGAATGACGGCCTCGCCTTTTTTGACATAGTCGTATACCAGAGACATGACCAGCTTCTGCTGTTCTTCATTTGGATATACTGTCTGGATTCCCATGCGCTCAAGGGCATGACCAAAGAGGCCGCTCTGAACAGTTCCGTCGGTCGCAAGGACTGCCGCTCTGTTGACTCCGTTGAGTTTCAGCAGTTTGGCTGTCTCCTCAGGCATCTCAATGATAGGAATGCCGATCCTGTCCTTTATGTCATCCACAAAACAATGCGCAGCATGGCACGCTATCACTATGAAGTCAGCTCCGGCTGCCTCAAGCCTTCTGGCGCTTGCCAGCATCTCAGGCGCGCAGCTTTCTCCTCTGCCCAGAATAGCTTCCGTACGGTCAGGTATCCTCGTGTCGTTATCGACTATCATAGGGATATGTTCCTGATCGGAAGAGGCGTCTGTCATGCTTATGATCCTGCTCATCAGGTCTACTGTCGCAGCAGGACCCATGCCGCCCATGATACCAATGGTCTTAGGCATTTCAGCCTCCTTTCTAAAGATGACAGCCGCAGCTTTATAAGTTGCGGCTGTCAGTTAACTACTTTACTTGAGTAATGCCGCAATTGCCTCAGCACATTTTACGCACTTCTCTTTCGAGATCGAAGCGATGGACACACGTATTCCCTTTGCCAGTGCCAGACAGAATATATCCTGCTCCTCGAGCTTTCTGCCGACTTCTGCAGGATCATCACATGCGATGGTCACAAAGAATCCGGCTCTGAACGGTACGCACTTGACTCCGTTATCATTGAGAGTCTTTTCAAAAATACGCCCGCGTTCAAGCAGCATGTCACGATATACTCTTCTTTCCTCGTCTACCTTAGCTCTGAGTTCAGGGTCTGCGTAGATCTTGCCCATTACTACCATAGCTGAACGGTTGCAGTTCGACCATGTGGAGCGGGCTGCATATTCTGCTGCACGTCTGAACTCCTCAGCGTCTTCTTCGTTCTTTGCCATGCATACGATAGCTCCGAGTCTCATTCCGTATGCTGTGAGGGTCTTGGATGCACTGTATCCGAAAATCGTAAGCACATGATCTCCCAGGCCGGCAAGTTTAGGCACAAATGCGCGCACCTCATCTTCTTCACCTGCATAATCAATGTATGCGATGTCGAGGAAAAGTACAACCTTGCATGCTGCCTTATTGATCACAGCGATCATTGCATCCCAGTCTTCGAGGCTGAGTGAATAGCCGGTAGGATTGTGAGCAGGCGTGTTGATCATCAGCACTACCTGGTCCTGTACTGCAGCAAGCTCATTCAGCTGCTTTTCGAGGTCAACAGCATCAAATCCGCCATCCTCGTTGAAGAATCTGAAAGTCTTGAGTTTTCTGCCCTGTGATACGGCAATGTTTTTATAGTTTGCCCAGCACCAGTCATGAGTAAGCACGCTGTCGCCGTAGCTGGAGTAATTCTGGATCACGCTTGTAATGCTTCCGGTTCCTCCAGGTGTTACGCACAGATTGATGTGCCCGGATGGCTCATAGTTTCCGAACAGAGCCTTTACTACTGCTTCTTTGAATGCAGGAGTTCCGGTGATCGGAGCATACTCAGCATAGTCCGCAGGTGTCAAGGTGCGTATTGCTTCTGCGACAGATGACATTACTACGAGGTCACCGTTATCATCGAGCAGGGCTCCTACTGTAGCGTTTACTACTGCATCCTTGCCCTTTGCGGCGATGGCCGCTTTTGCGCGTCCGCTCAATGCGAATACTTTATCTGCGACAGGAATGGTCCTGCCATTCTCTTTAACGAAACCCATTTTTCTCTCCTTTGCGTTTATACCGGATAAGCCTTGTTTTTCATGTCGATCGCTGCCGGATCCATCTCGCTGCGCAGCGCCGCTCTTCTCTTGAAGTAATCGAGCGCTACCTGTCCGAACAGAGCGTATGTCAGTACGTCTTCATCCTGCTCCTTGTAATCGCCTACCTCTGCCGTGAGCTTCTCAAGTTCCGGCTCAAGCAGGTCTGCAGGTCTGCAGGTGATCCTCTCGCTCTCATCGATCTTAGCGAGGACCTCAGGGTTCATAGGCATAGGGGTCGAACCGTATTTGCCTTTGAGTATCTCCTTGGTTTCCTTGGACAGCACCTTATATCTCTCACCCATCAGAACGTTGAGAACAGCCTGTGTTCCTACGATCTGTGATGACGGTGTTACCAGAGGAGGCATTCCGAGGTCGTTTCTTACGCGAGGTACTTCCTGAAGTACTTCAAGGTATTTATCCTCTGCGTTCTGATCTTTAAGCTGCGATACAAGGTTTGAAAGCATTCCGCCAGGTACCTGATAAATGAGTGTCTTGATATCCGTACCCAGAACCTTTGTGTTCATGAGACCGCTCTTGAGGTCCTTGTCTCTTATGGTCTGGAAGTGAGCAGCTATCTTCTCGAGCTTGCCGATATCCAGTCCTGTATCGTATTCAGTTCCTCTGAACGTCTCTACCATTACTTCAGTCGAAGGCTGGCTCGTACCGCCGGAGAACGGCGAAATAGCTGTATCGATGATATCCACGCCGTTCAGAGCCGCTACATAATATGTGATAGGAGCTACACCACTGGTGCAGTGAGTGTGCAGCTGGATAGGAATATCCACTGTCTCCTTGAGCATCTTGATCATCTCGCCTGCAGCTGTCGGTACCATGAGGCCCGCCATGTCCTTGATGCAGATCGAATCTGCTCCGAGCTCCTGGATACGAAGCGCGCGGCCCTTCCAGTATTCAGGTGTATACGGCTCGCCGATAGTATATGACATCGCTACCTGAGCGTGAGCTCCGTAAGCCTTGGTCGCCTTTACTGCTGTCTCGACATTCCGTAGGTCATTCAGAGCATCGAATATTCTGATCCTGTCGATACCGTTATCGATCGACTTTTTGACGAAATAGTCGACTACGTCATCCGAATAGTGTCTGTAACCGAGAAGGTTCTGGCCCCTGAGCAGCATCTGAAGCTGTGTATTAGGCATTGCTGCACGGAGCTTTCTGAGTCTTTCCCACGGATCCTCATCGAGGAATCTGATGCAGGAATCGAATGTAGCTCCGCCCCAGCACTCAATGGCTTCATAGCCTACCTCGTCCATCAGAGCCAGTGCAGGCTCCATGTCTTCAAAAGGCATTCTTGTAGCGATCAGTGACTGCTGACCGTCTCTGATCGCAGTCTCCATTATTCTAATTTTCTTTCCCATTTTATTCCTCCATTGATATCAGACGCCGAATATAGCCATGAATACGCCGGCAGCAACTGCTGTACCGATTACTCCGGCTACATTAGGGCCCATGGCATGCATGAGCAGGAAGTTCGTAGGATCGGCTTCTGCGCCAACCTTCTGCGATACTCTCGCCGCCATAGGAACCGCGGATACTCCGGCTGAACCGATGAGCGGGTTGATCTTTCCGCCCGACAGCTTGCACATGAGTTTTCCGAAGAGCACTCCTGCAGCTGTGCCGAAGCTGAACGCTATCATTCCGAGGATGACGATCTTGATCGTTGTCCACTTAAGGAACGCTTCCGCGCTTGTAGTAGCTCCTACCGATGTTCCCAGGAAGATTACTACGATGTACATAAGTGCGTTGGAAGCTGTATCCTGCAGCTGACGTACGACTCCGCTCTCACGGAAGAGGTTGCCCAGCATGAGCATTCCGATAAGAGGTGCTGTGGAAGGCAGGATCAGGCACACGACGATCGTAACGATTATTGGGAACAGGATGCGTTCTCTCTTTGAAACGTCTCTGAGCTGCTCCATCTTGATCTTGCGCTCCGCTTCTGTTGTGAGCGCCTTCATGATTGGCGGCTGTATGATAGGTACAAGCGACATGTACGAGTACGCCGCTACGGCGATAGGACCCATGAGTTCTCTCTGTCCCAGCTTCATGGCCAGGAAGATGGATGTAGGTCCATCCGCTCCTCCGATTATGCTTACTGCCGCTGCCTGAGCTTCATTGAATCCCATGAGCATCGCCAGCAGGAAGGCTCCGAATACTCCGAACTGCGCCGCAGCTCCGAGCAGGAAACTCTTAGGGTTGGCGATCAGCGGTCCGAAATCCGTCAGTGCTCCGACTCCCAGGAATATGAGAGACGGAAGAATAGTCCACTCATCGAGCATAAAGAAGTAATGCAGCAGTCCGCCTTCTTCCATGATAGGCGGATACAGATTTACCAGCAGCATGCCGAATGATATCGGAAGGAGCAGGAGTGGCTCATATTCCTTGACGATGGCCAGATACAACAGTCCGAGAGCAACCGCGATCATTATCACGTTGCCGACGGTAAGGTTGAAAAAGCCGGTCTGGTGAGCCAGGTTGAATAAGGTATCTCCCATTTCTTTACCTCCCGGTATTATTCTACGTAAGCTACAGTCTGGCCCGATGTGGTGGCTTCTCCTTCTGAAACAACGATCTTGCTGACTGTACCGTCCTTAGGTGCAACGACAGGGATCTCCATCTTCATGGCCTCAAGTACGATGATCGTGTCACCGCTCTTTACCTGCTGACCTTCGCTTGCGACTACCTTGAAGACCTTGCCGGCAGTACCGCATACGACCGGGTCTCCCTTTCCTTTTCCGCCGCCGGACTTGGCTGCCGCTTTCTTAGGTGCAGGAGCTGCTGCCTTAGCCGGTGCTGCAGGAGCTGCGCTGCCGTCTGCCTTTTCTATTTCGACTTCGAATTCTTCGCCGTTTACTCTTACGATGTATGTCTCCATGTTGCCCTCCGTACATTTCTGACGATGTATCCTTCTTCAGGTACACCCTCTTCATCTTTTAATTGCTGGTGGATCGCTGCCATGATGGCGGCAACGACTTCAGGCCTGATGCCCTCAGGCTCTTCAGGCTCTGCTGCAGCTGCTGCAACAGTCTGGACTGCAGGCTTTTTCGGTGCGAACGCCTTACCCAGCAGCCATATGCATATCGATATGAATATCAGTACAGCGAATACCGTACCCATTCCGATAAGCGTATAAAGCAGCGCAGTTAAGAATATCTGTCCTAAACTCATATCATCACCTACCTGCTGTTTACGAACGTCTGAAGAGCTCCGATCAAATACTTTCTGGAGTCTTCAGGAGCGATCACCTTATCAGCAAAGCCGTGTCTTGCCAAAGCTACAGCGCTTGACTGAGTGTCGCGGAACTGCTGCTCGAGCTCGGACGACCACTTTCCGAAAATGACCTCCGTAGCCTGGCGCGGCTCAACGATACTTACGTTGGCAGAATCCCACATGAACACGTAGTCTGCGCCAAGTCCCTTGGAGTTCATCATGCTGTAAGCACTTCCGACGATAGAGCCTGTAACCAGGTTGATCTTAGGAACATCTGATGCAGTCAGTGCTCTGACCATTCTTTCTGCTGCGCTAGGCAACAGGATCTCTGTAGCCGAATCGGTATTGTAACCGTCGGTATCCGTTATAGTCAGCAGCGGAATGTGGAATCTGGTGCAGAGATCGATCAGCTTTGCTGCCTTGTTGCAGCCTGCAGCTGTCAGACGCTTCTTTCCCTCATACTCATTGCATGCAACCACTCCGAGAGGCATGCCCGCGATCCTGATAAATCCAGTGACTATGCTCTGACCTTCTTCGCTTCTGCATTCGATCAGCTTGCCGTCATCAGACAGCTCTGCGAGTATTGCTCTTGCATCTCCAAGGCTGTCTTCGATACCATCGCAGCTGCGGTTGAGATCTTCATCGCTTACCTCAAGAATGTCCGGTGCGAACTTGCTGCTTGACGGCAGGATATCCACGATGCCGTGGATCTTCTCTACGATCTCAGCCCATTCAAATGTACCGTCATTAAGAGCCTCTACGTAAGGATTGTCACCGATGGCATTGCTTACTACTCTCTGCGGGTTAACGAATATGCTTCCCTTTTCCTTCTCAATGAAGACAAAGTCTGCAAGCTGTGCTGCGATCGACATGCCTCCGCCGCACTGTCCTATTACCGCAACTATCTGCGGAATTACATGCGAAGCCTCTGTCTGTCTCTTGTAAAGCTTCGCAAACTGATAAAGTCCATCCAGCCCTTCTTCAATACGGAAACCTGCACAGTCAAGGAGTCCGATCACAGGAGCATTCGCCTTGATGGCATGCTCATACAGATCTACTATCTTGCGGCCGTGCTGTTCGCCGAATGTACCGCCCATTACTTCATTGTCCTGGGCATAGACAAATACAAGGTTCCCATTTATCGTACCGTAACCGGTCACCACGCCGTCTGACTCCTTAACGGAGTCCGGATGATAGAACTCGGTAAACCTCGCCGATACATGTTCACCCATCTCCATGAAGCTGCCCGGATCCAGAAGTTCCATTACCCTGGAGACCACGGCAGTTCTTTCATCACTTGCGATTACCTTCATAAGTTTCCTCCTTATGAGCTTATGATAATAGCACTACAATTTTTCCTGATTTTATTCTACATTGAAAGGTGCATTTAATCAAACGAAAGGGGCAAACAGAACAAAGCAAAACAAGTTGCACGCCTTATTATTGCTTATGTTCAGTGCAATTGATACAATAAAAACGAACGGACGACCGGGAGGATATGACATGCAGAAATTATCTAAAAAGACAGAACATTTTACGGATTCAGTAATAAGGCGAATGACCAGGATAGCCTATCAGTATGACTCCATCAACCTGTCCCAGGGATTCCCGGACTTTGCTCCTCCGGAGATGCTTCTGAAGAGGCTTGGTGAGACAGCTGACATGCTTGATGTACATCAGTACTCGATCACATTCGGTGATCCCGGCTTCCGGCGTGCGCTCGCTCAGAAGCAGAGCCGTTTCATGGGAATGGACATCGATCCTGACACTGAGATCACGGTCACATGCGGCAGTACCGAGGCTATGATGTCATCAGTGCTTACAGTCGCCGATCCGGGCGACAAGGTCATTATCTTCTCGCCTTTTTATGAAAATTACGGAGCAGACACCATACTGTCAGGAGCTGAGCCTATTTATGTGCCGCTGATACCGCCTGACTTTCATTTTGATCCCGAGGTGCTTGAAGACGCCTTCAGGCAGCATCCGAAAGCGATGATTTTATGCAACCCTTCAAATCCGACCGGCAAGGTGTTTACCCGCGATGAGCTTGAGATCATTGCTGCTCTGGCAATCAAATATGATACATACGTCATAACGGACGAGGTCTACGAGCATATTATATATGAGCCATACAAACACACATATATAGCATCGCTGCCGGGGATGCGTGAGCGTACGCTTTCATGCTCCTCCCTCTCAAAGACTTATTCCATAACCGGGTGGAGAATAGGATATGTGATAGCTCCGCCGGAGATCACGGAATGCGTAAAAAAAGTACATGATTTTCTGACTGTCGGCGCACCCCATCCGCTTCAGGAAGCCGTTATACCGGGACTGCTTGCCGGTCCGGAATATTACAGGGGACTGGTCGACTTATATACACATAAACGTGACATCTTCCTGAAAGGTCTTGATGACATAGGTCTGAGTCACACTGATCCTCAGGGCGCATACTACGTACTCATGGACGTTTCGGAGTTCGGCTATGAAAACGACCTTGAGTTCTGCGAAGACCTTACCCGCCTGGTCGGAGTCGCGGCTGTACCGGGCTCAAGCTTCTTCAGAGAACCTGTCAACAACCTGATACGTTTCCATTTCGCAAAACAGGACAGCACATTGCATGCTGCCCTGAACCGTCTGGAATCCATAAGAAAGAAAATGCCTTACAGAAAATAGCCCTCACACAGGGCTATTTTTATATATCAATAGATTTGCTTACAAGACCCGCATCCTTCTGGGCCTGCAGGTCGCGTTTTATAGTATCCTCTTCTCCGCCCCCTGCAGATGCTATCTCGCTGAGCAGTTTCTCTGCCAGTTCATCATTGCCCGAGTATAGGCATGCATATGCATAGTTCATTTTTACGAGAGTGTTATCAGGCTGCATCTCATATGCGGCTGATGAAGATGCGAGAGCTGCAGCATAGTCCCTGAGATGTATAAGTTCATAATAGGACCGCCATGTAAGATACTGTGCCCTGTGATACGTTCCCAGAGAGTCTGCTGCCTTGCTATACTCATCAAGCCCCCTGACGAAGAACTGTTCGGACCGCTCATAGTCGCGGGCTTTGAACGCATTTTCTCCCGTATTGAGCAGACTCACTGCATATGACGCGCGGTCCGGATCCATACCCGTCTTTTCGTATATTTTTCTGTAAACTTCCGATGCTGCAGCGTAATACTCATCTGCGGCAGCATAATCTCCGCGGATATTGCAGCTGAGTCCCCTGTTGTTATACAGTTCGGCAAGCATCTGCTGAGATGATATATTCTCCTCATCCTGCGCCAGTATTTCAGCAGCCTTTATGGCATCCTCATAATACCGGTCAGCTTCTTCATATTTGCCTGCATCCGTAAGGCATGCTGCAAGCATGGATGCGGTCTGGACATAACTGCTCCTGTTATGAAGGGAGTCGTTTATTCCCGTAAGTTCATTCAGGTCATCACATGCCGCCGAAAGCATAGACGCAGCGTCACCATACAGCCCCGACCTGTACAGGAGCACTCCATAATTGTATTTCACCGTGCTTAGCGCATCAAGCACATCGGCTGACCTCTCCATTCCGCCGAACAGCTCCAGACTCTGCTCAAAACGCTCTGCGGCAAGGTTGCCGTTTCCCATATCGATCGCATTTGCTCCGGAGTTAAACAGCATCCTCGCCAGAACGAGATCATCTCCACGGGCAAGAGCCTGCTGCAGGCCGATCGCTTTGTCATAATCCGCACCCGCGTCTTCATAACGCCCTGCGGAATTCAGGATTATTGCCCTGTTGTTGTAGCCTGATGCAGCACCCGATTCTGCCTTCTCATATCCGCCCTTCGCAAGAGTCTCGAACAGTGAGATGGCCGTGTTCTCTGAATCAAGTGCTTCATCGTGCATGCCCAGCACACTCTCAGCGGTAGCAAGCTTTTCATAATTAACAGCCGACTCATACTCTCCCGCTTCCTTATTTTTTGTCAGTCTGAGTATTTTATTGATGTCCTCGGTATTGCTGTAAAGAATGTCTTTAATGCGGCTGTATGAGCCCGGGACATCCGCCAGCCTGTCAGGCAGTCCGTATGTAAGCTCACTCAGGATCTTCATCGAGGCAGCTTCACGCTTCCCGGCCTCTTCTCTGAAATTCCGGGCCTGTATCATCAGGCTCAGAGAGACCGCAAGTATAAGTACGAATGCTGCCGCTGCGGAAACACCGCGTTTCACAGTCCTGCTGTTCTGCTCTATCCGGTGTTCTCTTACAAGCTCATCCTCAGTGCATCCCGCTACGCATGCTATCACTTTAAGCATCTCCGTTGCTGCAAGAGACATCATCCTGCGGGTGTCGTTTCCTGCGATACGGATGTCCATGAGCCTGTCGGCTATGTCCGGTATCAGCTTCATTGAAGCCGGGAAAGATGTCTCCGGATCGCCGCTTATGAGTATCGGGAACACGTGATCCGCCCTGCCGAGTTCGATGAATGTTGCCACCTCTCTGTCTACCCATTCGGATGAAGGCGTGTCTGTCGAGCATACGACTACCAGACAGTCCGTTGAACGCAGCGCATCATCTATAGTGTCGGTCAGTATCCTGCTTACAGGCAGTTCCTCAGTATCTCTGAAAGCACGTCTGACTCCGTGCATTCCTTTTTCACGCAAAGATGCAGGCAGGCGGTAATTCTCTGCCAGATTGAAAAGTTTCTGCGTTATTTCACTGTCCAGCGGCCTGTGACGGTAGCTGAAGAACACATCGTAATCGAACATGTCTAACCTCCCGCCGCAGTCCGGCCAGTATTATCCTGCACATCAAGCCCGAGTTCATCAAGTGCGTCCCTGGCATTATCAACAGCCTGCTGTATATAGACGAGCGCCTGCGGTTCATCCGCGAATGCTGCAGGCAGTTCGTTCATCGTCCTCTCCGCTATATCTACGCACAGTTTTGCCTGCTGGTCGGCTATTTCTCCTTCGGTACGCGCTACATGTCCGAGATATGCAAAGATACCTGCCGCGCCGAGACAGACTGCCGCTATGACCGATACCAGCGTAATGACCGCCCTTCTGCGGCGCGCACGATGCCGCTGCTCAAGGTCATCCGGATGGAGCCCCAGTATCGAAGCTATGATCCTGACCGTCTCGTAGCTCAGAGCTTCTTTCCACCGCGAACGTGTCTCCGCACGGAGGTCTGATGCTACAGGCTCTATAGTCTCGGTCCTTTCAACAACAGTCATGTCCGGAAGGATCTTCTGTACAGTCTTTTTTTCAATAAAAGAGTCCGGGAAAGACTCAGCAGGCTCTCCACGGACTATAACTGCGATTATGTTGTTTTCTTTTCCGGTCTCACGGAAATAAGCCAGACGGTCAAGTATGAACGCACTGGTCCTGGTTTCAGGCGAACAAAGAACTGCCAGAAACCTGCTGTGGTCTAATATCCTGCGGGCTTCATCATCGAAGTCATTGCAGGACGCTTCAACATATACCCGTCTGTAATCAAGGCTGCTGTCCGGAAGGACAGTTCCCGACGGGAGCTTATACCTGCGTATGCTGTCCGCAAGTTTATTTGCTACTGACGCGTCCCCGGATACAGCGAGGATGCAGATATCATAATCCTGCATTTTTCTTATTTTCTTCCAGATGCTTTATAAATAGTTTTGCTTCGTCTGTCTTTTCAAGTTCGTCATAGAATTCCGGCGAAAATTCCTCGCCGTCAAATTCGAATGCAACGATTATAAACTCTCCTACCTGCGGGGCCTCAAAAGTGAGCTCTCCGGCCTCTTCATCATAAACGGCACTGACAGCAGTGAGTGTCTCATCCGAAGTCTCATCCTCGTTGGCAAATACTGCATAGAGCGGTTTATCCCTGAACTCTTCGGGAAGCACATAATCCATCCCGACTTTGACAGCTGCGCTCAGTTTACTGACCTGAGCACCGTTGATATATGCCGAAAGGCTATAGTAAGGTGCTTTTTCGGCATTTTCATTACCTTCGTTCAGATCAAATTCATTGATCAGGATCGCAAGCGTATCGCCGGATCCATTGCCTGCAGCGGCAGTGTATTTCTTTGATGGTTTTGCCGGATCAGGATCAGGTTTTACAGGATCAGGCTTTACCGGATCCGGGTCGGGTTTTACAGGATCAGGCTTTACCGGATTCGGTTCAGGGTCCACAGGATCCACTGACGAGAATCTTGTTATTCCGGTTCCTGTTATTATTGATTTTGAGTTGCCGCCGATATTTCCCGAACCGGTCTGGCTGGCACGGGTGGAAGTGGTTGTAGTTCCGCCTATCTGGTTTTCCCATGTCTCAAGATCTGCCATCCTTATCAGGAACACTCCATCAGGATCCGTTTCCTGCTTATAATCTTTACCGAGGATCGTCACGGACAGTTCATTTTTTTTACAGCGCAGCACCTCAAAAATAACGGTTTTCTTTCCTTCCTCCAAAGCTTTCAGGTCATCAGGGCAATACTTTGTTATCAGGTCGTTGTAGGTTATTTTTTTATTATGATCTTCTGTATTATAAACATCCAGCGGTGCATAATCCTGACCTTTCCTGTAGTTTTCTGTCAGTTCAAGATTCCAGCTGAAATTTATGTCCTTAAGTAAATTGAAGGATACGACAGGGATCGACTTCGTATCAGGGACCGGAAGAGCATCAAGCGGCCTGAGGAACACGGGTCCTTCTGTTCCGTCAGATGCAATATATTCATCTTCCTCGTCTTCCTCGTTGCTGCCGGATACCGAATCGCGGCAGTCAAACACCATACCGCCGTATTTTATATCGCCGTAGGTTTTATCGCTGTAGTTATTATTTACCGTTCCTCCATCCAGCGTCAGTCCGTTCATAAGCTTCGTAATACCGGATTTTATCAGCACATCAACTCCATCGATCGTTTCGTTAAGTTTTAAGTTGTTTGTCAAATCAAAACTGTATATATCCAGCGTGCTTCCGGAAGTGCCTTTTATATTTTTTATTTCAGAATCATCCCTATAATACAGCTCCGAACTGCCGGCAAGGTTTAATTGTTCGATCGTATACTCCCCATACTCCAGATTCAGAGTGGAATCCTTTATATTGATGCTCATCGTCTGGCCGGTTCTGAGAGTTATACAGGAATTCTCGATGGTTCCCGACCCGGAATACAGTCCCCCGGACCCGGTTTTATTTTGAACTACAGTAACATTGCCTCCGCTGATGACTCCCTCGTTTACCAGATTTCCGCCTACAGCAATACTGGCGACGACAGCAGTTTCCAGATTATTATTTCTTATCCTTGATCCTTTATTAAGGGTAAGATCACCTACACACAGATAGCCGCAGTAAACTTCACATGCGTCATCATAAATACTCAGTTCTTCATCGGGAAGATCACGTATGATCGTTTTATTGCCGTCATCATCGATCTCCGCCTTTACTTTGAGAGCCTGGAGTTCAAGCAGTGAGTCAGCAGGCAGAACAAGCCTGATATCTTCCGGCAGCTCGACTTTCTCATCGATAATTCCTTTGACCGCTCCGTTCGCAAGCATATACGAGCCGTCCTCCTGAAGGATAAACACAGAGACGCTGCCCCCGTCCTTCCCATAGTATTCCTGAAGCGGAAGCAGATTGAAATTACAGCCTTCTGCAAGTTCCACTTTGTCGATGAGCAGAACTCCTGCTCCGGTCACATTGATATCCCCATCGCACGAAAGAGTTCCGATCCTGTTGTAGCCGGTAGAAACGATATCGACTCCCGTACCATCGGATGTGATGTCAGCGCTGCCGGTATAATCCCTGAGAACGATCCTGCCGCTCTCCTTTTCATAAGTCCAGCCGCTTCCGCTGCAGTCCTCGCTTCCGTCGATCGAAGTGCCGTCAACCTTGATGATTTTAGCCTCTCCGGTGCTTCCTGCTGCCTTAGGAGCTGATGCAGCTTTCATTGCTGCAGGTGCTGCTTCTGTCACATGCTCATCATTGCCTGCCTCCGGCTCCGTGTATTCCGGTTCAGGCTTATCAGCTGTTTCCGTTACAGGAGCTTCTTCCGCAGCCAGGGATTCGTCTGCTTCAGGCGCTGCAGGTGTTTCCGCAGCTGCCGGTTCAGCAGATACGGCAGCCTGAGGTGCTTCAGCTGCTTCATGTCCGGTATTCACCGCTTCTTCTTTCGGAGGTTCAGGCTGCACGTCTTCGCTTTGCACAGCCGGCGTTTCCTGATCGTCAGGTAATGGTTCATCTGCAAATACCTGCCACGTAAAAGGCATGATCATCAGCATGATCATAAATAAGCTGATGATTCTGCGAGCATTGCTTCTCATGTCAGTCCCCCTTCCTCAGACAGCTGATCTGTCTGCTACTCCGGCTAACATCTCCCACGCGTATGCGTTATTTTCTTTTTCTTCTTCACTGAGTTTCTGATACGGCAGCATCAGCGGATGTCTGCGCATCAGATCATCTCTTTCCGGTGAGTACGTCCAGTTAAACATCTGCTGGAATCTCATCCAGCGTCTGTGCTCCATTTCGCAGCAGATCTCCCTCTTCTGAGCATCAGCATTACTGAATTCCTCATAAGCCCTGCGGCAGTTCTGTTCTGTAAGCTCAGTGATGCCGTCCTCATCCAGAAGATATCTGACTTTGACTATCATATGATCGGCAGCGGCAATATTTGACAGCTTCAGGTGATCACTCAGATCATCCCATCCGACAGCCTTGTCCGTTCCTTCGTTGTATATATCATTGAGCATGACCGCCAGCCTGTTGATATCATCCCTGACGAATGATCTCAGTGTAAATACGGCCTTGCTGCTTCCAAACCCTTTGATTCGCTCTACATCATTATTCAGTCTGACGTGGATCTCCGCAGCAGTCGGAAACAGCATGAGGAGCTCTTTATATATCGTCAGATTGCTTCTGTCATAGTCCTCACAGATAATGATCCTGTCAGCATTGCGTATGATCTCCGGATGATACTCCCAGCATTCCTCATGCAGGAAGAGTGAATCATTATCAGGATCTCCTCCGCAGAGCGCCTTCACAGCCTCCCTGTGTGATTTCCTGAAAGATGAAGAATCGCCGAAAACATGATAGCTTAAGTACCTGCCTGGTTCAAAGACGTTGGTAAGAAGTCCCCTTGCAAGCAGTACAGATGCGATGCTCCCGCTTCCTATCAGCACAATGTTTTTCTCATCTTTGCGGATCGGATGGTCCCTCCAGTAACATCTGCTGATGATCTCTTTTTTGCTGAAAGAGTGCAGATTTTTTGAGATCTCAAACGAGCCGAAATCAGTCAGACAGTATGTATCGATCCCACATTCCGCCGCATCCAGTGCCTGAAGGTAATTATCCCAGGAATCATCATCCATACAGAAATACATGATATTCCGCCTGCTGCCTTTTATATTGATCAGTTCCTCCGGACTGCAGTCAAGACGTACAACATTCCGTCCGCTCATGCGTTTCTCATCAGAATGCCGGAATATGATCACCGCATCCGGATCATCAGCCAGTACAGACTTCGCGAACTCTTCAGACTGCTTGTTCTCATCATTGAACGCATACCATTTGCAGGTGATTGCCGACCGGAGTCTCATCAGAGGCCTTGCCTGCCCGCTTATAAAGCTTATCAGCAATCCTATCAGCGCCGTGAATACTCCAAGGCTGCACAGAGCAAGCAGTACTCCGAGCACCTTTCCTGCCGGGGTCACCGGAGAAAGATCTCCATAGCCGACAGTAGTCAATGTTATGAGGGAGTACCATATGGCATCTCCAACGGTGTGAATGGACGAACCTTCCGCTTTTGACTCGGCAGCCAGCAGCAATACAACAAATGCCGCAAACGCAGCCAGTATAGCTAGAGTTATCCGGATGATCCTTTTTCTGTTGCTCATTTTTCGTCTGTTGCTCTCTGTTTAAGGACTTTTGGAATCGTCAGTACGTTATTGATGTCATATTGTTTATAGTCCACTTTACGGCCTGTAACGGAATTCTCTCTTTCTGACAGGTCATCAAGTTCATCCCAAGGTATCAGACAGGCATGAGTCCGGTTTTCGGCATCCTTGGACAGCCTGATGCCCGGCAAGCCTTTTGATACGCATTTTCTGTATATTTCGGCTCTTCTGTCGAACTCTTCCGTACTCATTGGTGAGTATCCCATTACAAAGTGGAACGCGTTCCATCTGAGGTGTTCTGTCTCCCCGAGTACTTCAAGGACTTCCGGAGCCGGAGGCCAGTTACCCGCCAGGACATCATCAGCTGAAAGACCTGCTGCACGGATGAATGCAGGCATGAAATCTGCAGAAGCACGTGATGACATTTTGCTGAACGAATCACACGCCACCCACTTTTCCCAGTCAGTCCTGTCGGAATTATCATATGTGCTGTTTATGATTATGGCATCATGATCGGCTTTCTGTGCCGAAAGATAATCAAGCGAATTGATCTCAGTGGTAATGATCGGGCTGCCAACAGTCTCCTGATATCTGACCCCTTCTTCTCCGCACCTTGCGACACATATTTGCTGCGCATTGCGGCGCTTCAGATACATCATGAGATTATCTGAGATCTCGCGGTCACTTTCCTCGCTCCCTGTGCATATCGCTATCAGTTTGAGCGTTCCTATGTGCCGGTCGACATAATCGTAGAATTCAATGCTCCTTCCGTCTGCAGTGAAACTTTCTATGTCATAGTTTTCGAAAAGCGAAGAGCACTCCGCTTTCATGTACCCCGCCTCGTTCTCAAAGTTCGGGGAGAATACGGCCGCATGGAATGTGCTGCCCGCAAACTGTCCGTTCATGATCAGCTGTTTCAGAACGGCCTGTCCGTGTCTGCCGAAACCTACAACAGCACAGTCAAAATCGTCCAGAGCGCGGCCGTCACTGCCGAATCTCATGAGATCCCACGGCGGACATGTACGGATCAGCGCTCTTGCAGAAAGCATGGCCTTGTCATACACGTCTACGTATCCGTATCCGTACTGATCTGCTGACACCTGCAGCATCGAGGTTATGATATCTTCAGCGCCCGGGAGAGTAATTGCAGTATTTTCAGGGGAAACATCCGCCGCCTTAAGAGCATCTTTCAGTCCGAGAGCATAGTAAAGATCACTGTCCTCCTCATCCATGGCAAATACATTTATCTTTCTGCGGCCTATCCTCAGGCTTCTCATCACAGATTTATCAGAAGCGACCGCCGATGGACCGATAACAGCGGACATTCCCATGTTGTTGATGTCTGCCAGTGCGGCGTGATCGGCATTTTCAGCAATGAAAACCACAGAGCCTGTACCGGCTTCACGGCATTGCTTTCCGAAACTTATGCTCCTGTCATTGATGCCATAGATAAGTGTCAGATCGCCTTTTGCAGCAAGGAACATGCGCAGATATCTCAATGCCTCTTCGCCAAGAGTGAACATAGCTGCACTCGCCATCGAATAAAAAGCCAGAAGATGTATTATCCAGAACACTATGATACCTGATGATGTCGACACAGGTGATGTACCGGCAATGGAAGCGTAATCATTGATGCCAACGAACATTTTGATCACACAAAAAGGCGTACGGATCATGCTGAGTCCGATATCGCTCGTACTCTCAGCAAATCCAACGCCGTAAATAATGACGCCTCCTATAAAGGCTATTATCATGCATATGGTCGTAAGCCTGGCAGAGAAAGACGGCTTCAATGCAAGGTTAAGGACCATCGCAAGAAGCAATACAGTTGACAGGATCACAACGCTCAGGCTGGTCATAAGCCCCTCCTCTTTTCCGCAGACCAACTGCCGGACAAATTTTTCTGATTATCAGTATATATTATAATATATTATATTCCGTTTTTTTCCGGTTATCGAAGCACAGAGCTAAGAGTCCTCATCAGAACACCTACATCGACCGGCTTGGCTATATGTCCCTGCATGCCGGCTTCTGCAGCTGCAGCTACGTCTTCTTTAAAAGCATTCGCAGTCATCGCTACAATAGGTATCCCGGCAAGAGCCTTGTTTTCAAGATTCCGTATCGCTCTTGTCGCCTCATAGCCGTCCATGACCGGCATCTGTATGTCCATCAGAACGGCATCGTAGTATCCCGGCTCTGAAGCCTCGACCTTTTCTACTGCGATCTTACCGTTTTCAGCCGTTTCCACAGTGAACCCGACCTGTGTGAGTATCATGTTGGCGATCTCCATGTTGATGGCGTTGTCCTCTACCAGAAGAAGTCTCTTTGAGCTGAAATCGACCTCATTTTCCGGAGTCTCCCTGAGCGGTAATGAACCGTCGAGGAATTTTTCCGATTCCGGCACGTCACCGGCTTCTGCGATCTGGAACTTAAGCCTTATAACGATCTCGGTCCCGCTTCCCGGAGAAGTAATGACCTCTATGGTGCCTCCCATCATATCCACAAGGCTCTTGGTGATGGAAAGGCCGAGTCCCGTTCCCTCTATGCCGCTGACAGTAGATGTGCGCTCGCGTTCGAAGGCGTTGAACATCTTCTCGGCGAATTCCTTCGACATGCCTATGCCGCTGTCCCGGACCCTTATTTCGTATGTGCCATAGCCGTTGTCTTTCGCTTCGGACTGCCAGATCGAGGCGCTGACCGTACCGCCTTCCGGCGTGAATTTACATGCGTTGCTCAGAAGATTGAGGAGCACCCTGTTGATATTCTTGCGATCGCACCATACATAACGGTCTTCTATCTGATTCGTGTGAACACTGAAGTTCAGGTTCTTATCTTTCATCTGCTCGGAAAACAGCTCACGCATGCCCTCAAATACTGCGCAGAGATCGACGGGAACGAATTCCAGCTCCAGCTTGCCGTTTTCTATGCGGCTCATCTCAAGAATATCGTTGATAAGCGCAAGAAGATGCTGGCTGGAGTTTTCTATCTTATCGAGATAGCCTTTGACTTCATCCGACGCCTCGCCCTTTCTGGCGAGATTTGTATAACCGATGATGGCGTTCATTGGTGTACGGATGTCATGCGACATATTGAACAGGAACTGGCTCTTGGCAAGGCTGCTTTCAACCGCATGTATCTTTTCGCGCTCAGCCGCAGCGTGCTTTTCCCTTACCAGGTTCTGCACATACAGCATGATCGTCAGACCCGTAAATACAAGGATAAGGAGTATCACTCCCCCTCTTGTAAGCGACATTCTCATCTGATCCGCGTCAGGAGCAGTCAGGACCCTCTTGGCGAGCCACATCAGTGCCGAATACAAAAGCAGCGCGAACAGCACTATTCCGGATGCGGACAGTCCGCTGTACTCTGTAAGTGTGCTCCGCACTACCGTACGCCAGTAGAATATGAATCCGAGCAAGCACCAGAGTGACAGCAACAGGAATGCTTCGCTTCCCATGGCTTCCATTGCTATGATCTTCGGCACCATCTGCACTATAGCGAAAACCACAGAGATGGCGGCACCGGTCATGCCGGTGATCATTACTCTTCTGTTGCCCTCTGTACGGGCTATCTTATATGCGGCCGCCGAGGTGTATCCGAATCCAACTATGGCGCCGAATGATGTCAGGTCAACGAACCATATGAGAGTGTTGCGGCCGAAAAGTGACAGCATGATGGCTATAGCCATTATGAACAGTATGCTGAATGATGTGTTCGAGAACTTTTCGGAAAGGATGCGGTCCTCGGCCATAGTCGAGAGTACGCGTGTCGTTGCGCGATATCCGCCGATGATTCCTGTCATTATCGCTGAAACGGCAGTTACGGTCATTATGATGATGCCCGGTTTCCCCATGGCGGCTCTGGCTGCATTGAATGTAGGCACCGATCCTATGCCACGCAGATCATCCAGTCCGGCGACGTAATCCTGCCAGGACGAGAAGCCTTCATGTACAAAAGATACGCCCGTGAGCGTCATGGCTATATATGCCATCGCCGCTACTATTATGGATGTAACTATTATCCTTCCGGACTTTTTGACCGGAAAGTCAAAGTGCGCCGTTTCGAAAGATGTGATCTCAAATCCGACAAATGCCCACGGAGCCAGAATCGCTATGCTGAATATCGCATTAGCCTTGCTGACCCCGGCGGTACCGAACGTCCAGACGGATCCGCCGGCGAATGCGTGAGGAAGACAAAATATCGAGATGACCGCTATACCTGTTACAAGAATAAGTGAAAATACGGTATACAATCTCTGGAGTGCTGCCTTTGCCGATATAAACATCAGGCCTACTCCCGCAAGTACCGCAACGGATAAAAGGGTCTCTTTCAGGTATATAGTATTGCCCGCGACGACATAACTGATGCCCTGATGGGCCTTATCAGCCAGAAGAGTCCTGAATATGATAAACAGAGCAGTGCCGTTCAGAAAAACTATTGTCAGATATGACAGACACAGGAACCAGGAGCTTATGAACGCGTGGTCCCTTCCGAACGCCTCCTTCGTATATGTGTAGATACCTCCCGTGATCGAAGTCCTTCCCATGAGATATGAGATATTCCTCGCTACGATCAGCATGATCACCATTCCTATGAGCATGGCGATAAGCGTTCCGGCCGGTCCCGCGACAGGCAGGAAGGTCGTTCCCGGCATGGCAAATACGCCCCAGCCGACCATGCAGCCGAAGGCCATCGCCCATACATCGATCGGCGAAAGATACCTGTCCAGCGGTTTCGTCATATCTCTTTTCTGCTTTTCCATTTATATGTTCCTCAGTCATTTATAAGACTCTCGAGAGTCTCATAAAGGGCTTCCGGCTGTACCGGTTTGGTAAGATGCGCATTGAGTCCTGCCTGCAGGCTGCGCTGAACGTCTTCGTCGAAAGCATTCGCGGTCAGAGCTATGACAGGGACCTCCTTCGAGTCAGCTCTGTCCATGGCACGTATCCTGCGTGTAGCTTCGAGTCCGTCCATTTCAGGCATGCGCATGTCCATAAGGACGGCGTCATAGTATCCCGGCTCACTCGCCGCAAACTTTTCTACAGCTATCTTCCCGTTTTCCGCAAGATCTGCTTCGATGCCGCGAACCGCAAGCACCATCATCATGATCTCAGCATTTATCTGAACGTCCTCCGCAAGGAGCACATGGCGTCCTTCAAGATCGGCTTTGTTCTTTTCCGGAGATATCACGCCCTTGCGCTTCATCGCGCTCCTGAATTCCTCGATCACGGAGTTCGCAAACAGCGGCTTAGGCAGGAAACTGTCCACTCCTGCCTCAAGCGCTTCATCCTGAATGTCATCCCACCGATATGCGGTGAGTATGATTATCGCAGATTCATGGCCGATTATCTCCCTCATCCTGCGTGTCGTTTCAATGCCGTCCATTTCAGGCATCTTCCAGTCGACGAGTATCAGATTGTAAGGATCACGCCTTGCATGGCGGAGCTTCACCTTTTCTATGGCTTCAGGTCCGGAATAAGCG
>JAFRJV010000124.1 GCA_017432075.1 Mogibacterium sp.
CCTCAACAGAAAGGATTTATTGCTCATGGCCATTATACAATTACTTCTCGATGAAATCCATTACCTTCGCACACAAATCGCATGGCTCATGTCTTTCATCGCCAAATATATCCCTCTGAAACAGTTCGAGCCTGTAGACTCAAAGTCTCCCGACTACCAGAAGTTCAAGACAGATATCCTTCCGAGATTCCAATACCATCAGAACGGCTGGACCTGGGAGGGTCTCATAGATTACTATCGCCAGCGATACGGCGAGATCATAAAGCCGGTAAAACACCGCAGTGAATGTAACATCCCGGAAGACTGTATCTGTCCCGAATGTGGTGCCCCTCATGATTATCTCTACCGTAATAACGGAAAAGCCGGCCAGCTCCTATGCAAAGTCTGTGGTACCAGATTCGCACCTTCTAAGAACCGATTCAGCAAGCAGTTTACTTTGCGCTGCCCTTATTGTGACCGCGCTCTTCACCGGAAAAAGGATCGCAAGGACTTCAGCATCTACAAATGCACTAATCCGGAATGCTCTTACTATGTCCGCAACTTCGCGAAGCTCGATGATGATGCCAAACTAGATGAGAAGAAACGCAATGAGTACAAGCTCCACTACATCTACCGCGAATTCACTAAGGACTTCTTCGCGCTGGATCTCGATTCACTTCCTAAGAACGCGTCTTCCCTCAGGTTCGACAAGTTCTCCATGGATGTCGTCACTCTGTGTCTCACATACCACATCAACTACCAGATCTCTCTCCGGCGTACCAAAGACATTCTGTGGGACATCCACGGCATCAGGATCTCGCACCAGCAGATCGCCAATTACTGTAAGACTGCTGCCATGCTCGTCAAACCGTTCGTGGATCACTATGATTACAAGCCTTCCGGTGATCTTGCTGCCGATGAGACCTACATCAAAGTCCGCGGCACAAAAGGTTATGTCTGGCTCATCATGGATGCTGTGAAGCGTTCCATCCTTGGTTACCGCTGCTCGGATAACCGGGGCGTTGGTGCCTGCATCCTCACCATGCGGCAGGCCTTGAAGCACTTCCGGGATAAGCTCCCCGAAGGTTTCAGATTCATTGCTGACGGCTACAGTGCCTATCCTCTTGCTGCCATGCAATTCGATCTCAAATATGGCGAGAATTTCCGGTTCGACATCACTCAGGTCATCGGCCTTACCAACGACGATGAAGTCTCTGCTGAGTTCAGGCCTTTCAAGCAATTGATTGAGAGACTCAACCGCACATTCAAGGCTTCTTACCGCAAGACCTGCGGCTATGACAGTTACGAGAATGCCAATCTTGATCTCGCGCTCTGGGTCGCTTACTACAACTTCCTCAGACCGCATCACCACTTCGGACGCAAAGTCCTTAATCCTGTACCTGCACTCGAGTGCGTGCAGCGGATGCCTGACAAGTGGCAGCAGCTCATGCTCCTCGGTCAGAGGCAGATCATCAAACTTCAGTCTGAAATCCCAGCCTGAACGAAGCGATCAACTAACGCATCTCCATCAGCGACGTCCTGCTTAGTGGCAAACACGCAGATGAGACGGACCGCGTCAAGGGTCGCGCAAGCGGTGCATTTCACCCTTGATGCCGGCCGGTGAATCTGCTAAACTCCTGCCCGCAGGACGCGTCTTTACGCGCTTTCACACGGCTTCAGTCTTAAATTCAGCCTCTATTTCTGTGTTTCAAAGTTCAATATTTGTTGTTTTCAAGGTTCTGTTGCGACTGGCGTATGCCTGTCGCTGTTTTCATAGATCAGTTGACACTATCATCCCTATGGTAGTGTCAAACTACCTATATTAAAATTATCTCAAAAGACTTGTATTTCAGGAGGTTGAGCCATTTCCGCATAAAAAATGAGCAATACCCCCTTTTTTCTGTATAATGGTAGCTGCGAAACAAACCTCAACA
>JAFRJV010000125.1 GCA_017432075.1 Mogibacterium sp.
ATGCATGATGATTGAACCGTAGTGCTCATAAAACTGCGACTATTAAGGAGGAAATCAAAATGAGCAAGTTGATTAATTTTGATGAAGAGTACAAAGAGTGGATTAATAGTGTAAGTCAAAGGTTCAAACGCAGCCAGATCAAAGCCGCAATTAAGGTTAATGATTAGATGCTGAGGTTCTATTGGTCGTTAGGAAGAGATATTCATACAATGGGATTGGAATCAAAATATGGATCGGGCTTTTATAAGACTGTAAGTGAAGACTTAAAGCACATATTTCCGGAAACCCATTCTTTCTCACAAACAAACATCAGATATATGTGTTGGTTTTATGAGATATATCCAAATGCAAGTTTAATTACCGAGCAGTTTGTGCCCCAAGTTGGGGCAAAAACTAACGACCCTGATGCAGAGAATCGTCCTCAAGCTGGGGACGATTCCGAAATAGTATTCTGTATTCCGTGGGGCCATAATAAAGTGATAATTGATAAGTGCAGAGGTAACCGTGACAAAGCATTGTTTTATGTTCACAAGACTTTGGAAAACGGATGGTCCTGAGTTATGCTGCTTAACTTCCTCGAAACAGGTTTGTATGAGAGACGGGGAAAGGCAGCCACAAATTTTGCTCTAACACTGCCAGAAGAAGACAGCGACCTGGCTCAGGAAATAACTAAAGACCCGTATAACTTTGATTTCCTTACACTCACTGAAAGATATAACGAGAAAGAGATGAAAGATGCCTTGATGGATAATGCGGAGCAATTCTTTCTTGAATTGGGACGCGGCTTTTCTTATATCGGGCGTGAAGTCCGCATAATGGTTGGAAAGAAAGAAAAGTTCATGGATATGTTGTTTTTCAACTATATTACAAGGTGCTTTGTCGTACTCGAAATCAAAGCAGGTGACTTTGAATCTCCAAACACCGGACAGCTGGGAACCTATGTGGTCGCCGTAAATCATCAAATGAAAGAAGAATGGATGAATCCTACAATCGGCTTGCTGATATGCAAGGATAAGGATGAAATCGAAGCACAATATGCACTTGAATCAAGCAGCCAACCTCTTGGTATCTCGAGCTATGAACTTTCAAATTTAATACCTGATAATTACAAAGGATCTATGCCTACTATAGAAGAAATAGAAGCTGAGCTGGCAGATTAACAATAAAAAATATATGGAGGAAATCAGGAGATTTTTCAGGACATATGAGATGCAGCTTCTGATAACCTTTGCAATGACTGGGCTATAGAACTTCGGTTATGACCATCAGCTCCAAGAAAAGGCTCCGGACCGGCTCCGGAGTTTTTTTATTGCAAACAACTCACTTACAGATTGAAATCGCATTTTATAAGGAGTAAAGTGATATAGAAAAAAAGGGGAGCTTGCGCAGGCAGGCTGAGAACGGGAGGTTCATGTCCCGGACCCATAACCTGATTTGGATAATGCCAACGTAGGGAAATATGCAGCTGTTTTGCATTAGCAGGATTTAAGGCAGATATGACCTACAGGCATATCTGTTTTTTCTTTTAGGAGGATGGAAATGCTTGGAAAATGCTTTGAAAACGTAAGAAAGAGTGTACCGCTGGTCCATAATATCACAAACTATGTGACCGTAAATGATGTTGCAAATGTACTGCTTGCATGCGGAGGGAGTCCGATCATGTCAGATGAGCCGGAAGATGTGGAAGACATCACGACTATCTGCGGCGGACTTAATATCAACATCGGGACTCTTAACAAGAGCAGTATAGAAGGAATGTACCGCGCAGGAAGGAGAGCCAATGAACTCGGACATGTCGTTCTTCTTGACCCTGTAGGCGCCGGAGCATCTGCTCTCCGTACAAATACTGCTGTAGGACTCATGGATGAAATCAGATTCACTGCGATCCGCGGAAATATCTCCGAGATCAAGACTCTTGCTTTGGGAAGCGGTACTACCAAGGGCGTAGATGCTGACGTAGCCGATGCGGTAACGGAGGACTCCCTTGACAGTGCCGTGAAATTCGCCAAAGACCTTGCATCGAAAACAGGATCTGTCATTGCGGTCACCGGAGCTATAGATCTTGTAGCTGATGCTGACAGATGCTATGTAATCAGAAACGGAAGACCTGAGATGGGCAGGATCACCGGTACAGGTTGCCAGCTTTCAGGACTGATGACGGCTTTCCTAGTTGCCAATCCCGACGCGCCGCTTGATGCAGCAGCTGCAGCAGTCTGCGCGATGGGTCTTGCCGGAGAGATCGGCTGGAGCCGCATGCAGGAAGGCGATGGCAATTCTACATACAGAAACCGCATAATCGACGCCATATTCAACATGGATGGCGAGACCCTTGATAAAGGCGCAAAATACGAGGTCAGATAAAGGAGTAATACTGCAGATGAAAACTGAGATAAGAGATAAACTGGCAAAATCGCTGCTTCTGTACGCGGTGACGGACCGCCACTGGCTGGGTGACAGGACTCTGTATGAAGTAGTCCGCGAAAGCCTCGAAGGCGGGGTAACATTTCTGCAGCTGAGAGAAAAGGACCTTGATGATGAGAACTTTTTCAAAGAGGCTGTAAGGCTTCAGGAAATGGCCCGGGAGTACGGGGTCCCGTTCGTGGTCAACGACAACGTGGATATCGCGGTCAGAATGGACGCCGACGGAGTGCATGTAGGGCAAAGCGACATGGAAGCCGGAGATGTGCGGGCTCTTATCGGACCTGACAAGATACTCGGAGTATCTGCCCAGACGGTCGAGCAGGCAGTCCTCGCTGAAAAGCGCGGTGCCGACTATCTCGGTGTCGGAGCGGTATTCCCGACGGGCTCCAAGGATGACGCCGTAGAAGTGTCGCACGAAACACTCAAGGCGATCTGCGAAGCGGTATCGATCCCCGTCGTTGCCATCGGAGGCATTACCGTAAACAATACCCCTGAACTTGCAGGCAGCGGTATTTGCGGCATAGCCGTGATCAGCGCGATATACGGACAGAAGGATATATATCAGGCAACAGTATCCCTGAAGAAGGTCACTGAGGAGATGGTAGGGGCATGATGAGATTCAGCAATGAGATCAAAGGCGTAATATTCGACGTTGACGGCGTGCTGCTTGACTCACTTGAAATATGGACCGATCTCGGAGCCAGGTATCTCATCAGCATCGGAAAAAGCCCGGAGGAAGGGCTGGCAGATATACTTTTCTCCATGAGCATGGAACAGGGTGCGGAATATCTGAAAGAAAATTACGATATTGACAGATCCGCAGAGGATATAGCCGCCGGACTCCGGAATATGATGCGCGACTTTTACTTCTATGAAGTTCAGGCAAAGCCTGGCGCAGACCGGCTCCTGCGTGCGATCAGCGATGCCGGTATAAGCATCACAGCTGCTACCTCGAGCCCGCGCGAACACATAGAAAGAGCTCTTGAAAGGAACGGACTGCTGGGATATATCAGGCGGATGTTTACAAATTCCGAAGTCGGAAGGAGCAAGCACTTTCCTGACATATATAATGCTGCAGCAGCTGAAATGCGTACCGCGCCGGAAGAGACCGTAGTGTTTGAGGACTCCCTTTACGCGCTTAAGACAGCCGCGGCCGCAGGATATCATACCATCGGAGTTTCTGACTGCAAGGGAGAACCGGATCAGGACGGTCTCAGAGAGGCAGCAGAAGTATATATAAATGAACTGTGTGAAGCAGTCGGATTATTTTGATTCAGAGCGGCATCCCGGGGGCACCACTCGATGTCGCTATACAAAAGTGAATGCTTTTAGCGGAAAGGAGTACGAAATGAAGAAAGCATTGACGATCGCTGGGTCGGATTCCAGCGGAGGCGCCGGCATTCAGGCAGACATCAAAACGATGACCATGAATGGGGTATACGCAATGAGTGCGATCACAGCACTCACCGCGCAGAATACCACCGGCGTGACAGGCATACTTGAAGCATCACCGGAGTTTCTCAGGAAACAGCTGGATGCAGTGTTTGAGGATATCTTTCCTGATGCTGTAAAGATCGGTATGGTTTCCTCTTCGGAACTGATCGGGGTCATCGCAGACTGCCTTACGGAATACAAAGCTGTAAATATCGTGGTTGATCCTGTCATGGTGGCAACAAGCGGAGCCCGCCTGATAGAGGAGGCTGCGATAGATACTCTCAAATCCAGACTTTTGCCTCTTGCGGCGGTGATCACTCCTAACATTCCGGAAGCTGAGATCCTCGCAGATATGACTATCAGAGATGAAGCTGACATGGAGAAAGCTGCGAAGACGCTGTTTGAGCGTTACGGCTGCGCTGCTCTTGTCAAGGGCGGGCACAGCATCAACGATGCCAATGATGTTCTCTTCAGTGCTGAGAGTGAGGAACCGGTGTGGTTCATGGGCAAAAGAATAGACAACCCGAATACTCATGGAACAGGTTGTACTCTTTCGAGCGCGATAGCGTCCAATCTTGCAAAAGGGTTCAGCCTCGCAGAGTCGGTAGAACGCGCCAAGGCGTATCTCTCCGGCGCTCTTGAAGCGATGCTGGATCTCGGCAAGGGGTCCGGACCGCTGATGCATAATTATATGCTGCAAAGTATGATGAATGGTTCATGAAGAACGAGAATCTCTTCACCAGTGAGCTGAGACTTTTCAAAAGGGTGCTCGGAGACATTGAAGGCAAGAAGCTCCTCATGGAAGATCTGACTCCGGTGTATGAAAAGAGCCTGCGTGCGGTCAAGGACGGCGGAAGACTGATACTTCTTGACGTACCTAAGGAAAGCGCTTTCGGATTCATGTACCTTCTCGGCAAGAGTCTGAACACATATGATCACGAATACCTTGCTGATGCCATGCCTGAGCTTCCTTATCCTCTGGCGCTGGCATGCTCGGGCGTGTGGCACACAACGGAAGAAAAGATCAACGTGCTCAAGTCTCTTGGCATAGAAAAGTTCGAGTATTACCAGACTCTCGTTAAGAATCCGCTTTATACCAACGAGGAACCTGAAGACGTTGTCGAAGGATATAAGAGCGGCGGATATGTTGCCATCATAGCAGAGAAATAAAAGGGAGCCGGAAGATGAAGTTTTCGGAAATGTTGCATGCCGGAGCCGATGATCTCTGGCGCGAAGCGGCAGACAAGCCTTTCGTAAGAGAAATGGCTCTGGGAACCCTGCCTGAGAATAAATTCCGTAATTACATGATCCTGGATTACCTGTATCTTCTGGACTACATAGATATATTAGGTCTCGTCCGGAGCAAGACCGGAGATGAAAGCCTCAGGGATTTCCTGCTGTCAGTCATTAAGGAAACTGAGAATGAGACATACCGGGTCCATCTTCCTCATATGAGAAAGATCGGTGTAAGTGAAGAAGAAGTCGCGGGTGCTGACAGATCACAGGTGATATCCGAATATACAGAATATATGAGAGAGCAGGTGCGGGAATACGGATTCCTTGCCGGTCTGACCGCACTTCTGCAGTGTTCATGGCTCTATGCTTACATCGGTGAAAAGATTACAGAAGAGTGTTCAGAAGAAATAGCAGCCTCTCCATTCAGATTCTGGTTCGATGCATATACTTGCAAAGAGTATATCGAGGCCAATCAGATGTGGATCGATACTCTTGACCGCGAAACTGAGGGGATTACCGGCGACACTGCAATGCTGCTTAAAAGCATCTTCCGGACGTGTGCGGAATATGAGAATAAACTGTGGGATGAATTATATGAATGAGCTGCAAGACTTAACCTGTGACCATAAGCTCCAGAACTCCGGACTGGTTCCGGAGTTTTTTTATAGTTAAATCATAGGATTAACAGCGACGTATAACTACAAAAAAGAAAGGTTTCTATGGTGTCATAATGCAAACCATATAATCATATAGAGGGTAACTATATGGGGGACTTAAACTCATTACAGATCACTTTTGATAGAGGAAGCTTAGCTGCATTTAAGTAAATAAAGAGAGTGAGGAAGTTATGAAGGGGAAGAAACTAAATAAAAAAGCCCCGGGGTTTTCATCTTACTGGTCCAGAATTTCAACCGGGGGCTTGATTGGAAATATGTTTTTAATAAGAGATTTTCCGCGAAAGAAGATACATCTTTTCTGCGATTTCTCTGCTGCTGCCCGGGAAATCTTTTTCGACCCATTCACGCAGCAGCGGCAGTACTTAAGGGTGAGACCGCACAGGAATCTAATCCTATGGCTGCGATGATGGGCGGCGGTGAAAAGAAAGAAGCTGCCGAAGAAGATAAGAAAGAAGAATAATAAAAAGTATCGAAAGACACTATACAAAAAAGGAGAGGCGATTTGTCTCTCCTTTTCATTTTAGGAAAAAGCAGCGATTTCATGATTTGTGCTAAAATTATACGGCAAAGGAGATTAAAAAGTGTTTACAAAAAGAACGATTGCACGTGTATTCGTGTATTTATCCGGACTATGCATACTGGCTCTTGGTCTGACTCTAAGTACTAAAGCGGATATGGGTGTTTCACCTATAATCACCGTTTCATTCTGCATTTCGAAGATCACCGGTGCACGGTTCGGAGATATGACGTTCCTTCTTTATGCTTCTTTTGTGGTCATTGAGATCCTGCTCCATCTGATACCGGGCAAGGGGAGACAGGCAGACAAAAAGACAGTGATATTAACTGACTTACTGCAGCTTCCGCTTAGTTATTTCTTTACTATGCTTCTCAATATACTGTCTGCATGGATCCCTTCAGCTGAAACGATTGCATCAAGGATAGCTGTCCTGCTGATGTCGGTCATCCTCGTGGGGATCGGCGCCGCGCTCAGCCTTGATATGCGTCTCATTGCTAATCCGGGAGATGGACTGGTGCAGGCTGTTTCAGACCATGCCGGGATCGACCTCGGACTGTCCAAAAATATCGTTGATATAACCTGCGTCACGTTAACGTGCATCATGTCAATGACTGTGGCACACCGCATTCTGGGTGTCGGCCCGGGGACACTGATAGCCATGCTCGGAATAGGACGAGTCATAGCATTTGTAAACAAGCTGTTCGGAGAACGGCTGGCGCTGCTTTTGAGTGACGCGCAGCTATAATATCAGTTACTCCTCAGATGATTCGTATACGGTTCCCACTTTTCCTGTCAGCTGATCCTGAAGATTGTAGACTGCATTTGTCAGGCAGTATTTGCCGTCATCGACGTATATCTCGATGATGTTTGGCTCCACAATGATCGAAAGCTTGTATTCACTGCTGTATGCCGGCAGTGTGAAGCTGGTTGGAAGTTTAGCTCCTTTTACAAACACCTTGTCGCGATTGGTGTGAACTGTATCGTTCTCCATCCAGATTTTGTAGCCACCGATATCAATGGAATCACCGTTGGTGATCATTGTCTCCATGAACCATGGCTTTTCCCGGCTGGCTTTAAAAGAACTCATTTCCTTATCTGAAAGCTTTTTATCAAAGTATTTCAGTACGTTCGGGTGGATCCTGTAATAGAAACAGCCATCAACGTAATCGATCACACGGGGCACGCACATCATGCCGTTCCACGGCTTCTTATCCGATGGCATTTTTGCCTCCTCAGGCATGCGAAGCCATACCACCATTACACGGCGGCCTTCCTCATCGACACAGGACTGTGTTGCATAAAGATCCATTCCATGGTCTATGAACTCGAATTCGCCGAGATTGCTCAGCTGACATGTCTCCGGATCAAAATCCACAGTTCCTATCATGGATTGAGCAGTATATCCCGCAGACTTAGGAACGATATACATCGGCGAAATCAGGAATATGTGCTGGTCGCCTATCTTAAACAGATCCGGGCATTCCAGGATACGGCCGAACTTTTTATCCGCCAGAACAGTTTTGATCTCCCATTTCTTTGCGTCGTCACTCTGCAGGATGATCACACGGCCCTTTTTCATTTTGTAGGTACTTCCCAGAGCCATGTAGTACTTGCCGTTTTCTTCCCATACTTTCGGGTCTCTTGTATGGTTGAAGTACGCCACATCGTCATCATAAATGACAGGAAGAACGATTTTCTTGCCATCATAATTGTCAAAAGTCATGCCATCCGGAGATGTCATCATGACCTGAGTGCATTCGTAAACATCGTTAAGGGAAACGTGACTGTTCTCGCGCTCAAACGCATAATAACGGACGCCTGTATAATAGAGAAGCATCTCGCCGTTCAGTTCAAATGTACTTCCCGAGAATATTCCGTTAGCGTCAAAATGCTTTGTCGGGAAGACGGCAACTCCAAGATGCTCCCAGTGAACCAGGTCCTTACTGACCGCATGTCCCCAGTGCATGGTCCCCCAGCGTGTTGCAAATGGAAAATGCTGATAAAACAAGTGGTACTGACCCTTAAAATATATGAAACCGTTCGGGTCATTCAGCCAGCTTCCGGGTGCTTTTAAATGTAATGTATCCATAAACCGCTCCTGCTATTTTACGAGATTCGGCAATAGTTACTATTTATCTTCTTAATTATAAAGGAGCATTTGGATTTCAGCTACTATGTTTAACAATTTCCCTTCTGCTTTT
The DNA here is from genome assembly GCA_017432075.1 of Mogibacterium sp. GTDB lineage: Bacteria > Bacillota > Clostridia > Peptostreptococcales > Anaerovoracaceae > Crickella. The sequence goes on from JAFRJV010000125.1 coordinate 8,487, forward strand.
GCAAGAGGTTTACAAGTGACAATTCTCCCGGGGCCTGTTCCCCTTTTCCTCCCATATGGAATAATCTGTGTACAGAATAGTGCATGTATGTTGTATAATGTATTCGTATATTTATGTCGACAGGGATGACTGAATACCGGAACCGCGACTTGTTTTGCAGGAGACCAGAGCATGAAAAAGACTTTAATTATCGTTATCAATGTGGTTATCATGGCTGCCATATTGATTTTTGTTGTGCTCTACTCCAGAGCGGAAAGCAGGGATTCATACCGGAGACAGATAGAACACTTTGAAGACACAACGGTCACCATGGAGCGTGTGACTGGGAATTACCTGGAAAGCGAGCAGAGGATCTGCGATATATGGGCCCACTATATCAATAATAAGGCCATGACTATGGAAGAGGCTGCCGCTTATATCCGTTCCTCGCATGTTCTTGAGAATACTTCGGCGCATCTGATTTCCCTTGACACGCTCATCGGCCTTTCCACGCGTCCGAAACAGGGTACGGACAATGACTATGCTGTTTCCTATGAACGGGTAGATCTTCTGAAGAACGTGGAATGGATCGATGAGATCGGTAAGTCGATCAACATAACCCGTGCTTACACCAACCCGATGAATGGCGAGCAGTCACTGGCTTTCTGCAATATTGTTAAGCTGCGTGATCAGGAAAACGATGCTTCCCGGGATGCGGTCCTGCTGCGGGTCATTCCTATCTCGGTACTGGAACAGAAATGGGTCTATCCGCAGACAGACCTGATGAACGCGGAACTGTCCATGATCGATTCCAACGGAGATTATATCCTTAAAGGAGACAGCTTTAAAAACGCCAGCTTCTTTGAGTTCTACAAATCATATAATCCAACGGATCCTGAATCGTCGGGTAAATTGTTCGACAGGATCACATCCTCTACGGGTTCCGTTTCAATGATCAATTCGCACAAACAGGAGTGCATTCTTGCCTTCACCCCTGTCTCGGCTACTGTTGGATGGACACTGCTGGGACTGGTGCCCGCAAAGGATCTTCATGCAGATACCGAAAACTGGATGCTGATCGGAGTCGTTTCTGCCGGTTTGCTGATCCTGTTCCTCTGCGATCTGCTCTATATACTTTACTTTAACAAGCGTCTTCAGATCGCGGCAAGGGAAGCGGAGTCCGCAAATAAGGCAAAGACCGACTTCCTCTCTACGATGTCTCACGACATCCGCACTCCGATGAATGCCATCATAGGTCTTACGACGATAGCTGAAAAGAATCTCGGAGACGTGGAGGCAACAGGAGAAAGCCTCCGG
>JAFRJV010000126.1 GCA_017432075.1 Mogibacterium sp.
TTATGGCATAGCCTGAGTAGGTCGGTTTTTCATCGTGTTCACCTAATGGCTTTTATATAGTTTATTTCTTCTTCACATCGATATCGACATTTGTTCCGACTGGCACTCTGCTGCCTGGCTGAAGGCTCTGATGGTAAACAAGCATACACCACGCTCCCACTTTGATACAGCTTTTCGGCTCCTGCCAAGCTTTTCAGCTAATTGTTCCTGCGTCAAACTATGAGCTTTCCGCTTATTGGCTATATATTGTCCTATCTTTATCTGATCCATCAGACTGCCCTCACTACTGGAATAATAGTATCTTTTAATGGAACAATACCGTTATTATCAGAAAACATACAGCCCTCAGAGGTAGCATTTCCCTTTTTTGAGTAATATGATGATTCTCAGTACCAGATATACTGCGGCTGTCAGGAGCAGTATCCCGGTAAAGTAGTAACTTGCGTTATATACCTCATCAAATCTTCCGAGCAGGCAGAGCGGGATGCTGATCGTAAAGGCTACTGGGAGAAGAACTGCATTCTGTATCTTTTCTGCGTAGTATTTTTTGCGGCAGGTCAGGTACAGTATGATCCCGGCAGCAGACAGAATTCCGCCTATTATCAGCCAGTAGTTATAGACCAATCTCGGCAGAGTCACAACGCCTCCGTTTTCCGTTGCTCCTTTCTCACCATAAATCAATACATCACCGCCATCAGCAGGGTAATAATACACCTCGTCTATCTCATTCTTATTACCTATTCTCACCAGGGTTTCACTGCTCTTCCCGGATAGCTGATCCCACCTCGTGCGATAACATCCTATAAAAGCCAATGATCTGCCGCTGTCCTGATCCATAAAACGGTCAATATCATAACCGCTGACTTTTTTATCCAGCACGGCCACGATACTTCCGTCTGATAGTTTTTCTATAGTCAGCGCTTTACCCGGATCTTTTATGTATATAGGGCTCATCATGTGTATCACTGCAATAATGATAATTATCAGTCCCATTACGAATCCCAGTATTGTACTCGTGATCTTCCTTTTTTCAATAAGGCTTCTGGTAAGCGACAGACCGTCTGAAGCTATATCGTTCAGCTCATCTCCGGATACCGGCTCATTGATCCTTTCCCCTTTGATGAGTTCGGCGATTGAGACATCCAGACATTCGGAAAGAGCTTCCAGATTGTCGATGTCCGGAAACCCTCTTCCCGTCTCCCAACGTGAGACAGCCTTATCAGAAACATGTATAGCATCTGCCAGTTGGACCTGTGTGAACTGCTTCTCCCTGCGAAGTTCTGCGATGAATTGTCCGGTTTTTTCAATATTCATAAACATTCACCTCCTGCAGAAACATTATCGCCATACTAAAACAAAATCATCCTATGTATCATAGAGTTATCATGCTTTATCTATTAATACTTTTCTCTATACTGTTCCATCACATCCACGAAAAGTTCTTTAGTAGTCGGCGGTGTGTATGTTATAGCGTTTGCCCCGGCCCTTATCGTCTCTCTAATGCTCTCCGGCGTATTCCCTCCGGATGCTATTATCGGTACATCCGGGTACTTCGCATCTATCATCCGGACTATGTCAGGCGTCCTCTCTCCTGCAGCGACGTTTATGATAGACGCACCATGGCGCAGTCTGTCACGTATGTCTGACTTCTCGCTGGTAACTGTGATCACGACCGGTATATCGATTGAAGTCGCTACCAGTTTAAGGTCGCGGTTGCTCGTCGGGGCATTCAGCACCACTCCAAACGCGCCTTGGCTCTCAGCGTCTTTTGCCAGCCTTACCGAGCGCAGACCCTTGGTTATACCTCCTCCTATACCGGTAAATACCGGTACTGCAGCGGCTCGTATTATCGCGTCGCTTATTGACTGCTGCGGAGTGAACGGATAAACAGCGAATACTGCATCTGCATCACAGTTCTTGATAATAGCCAGATCCGTTGTAAAAACCAGGCTTTTTATCCTGCGTCCGAAGATCAATATGCCACTGGCCTCACGTATCTCTTTGGGCATGATAAGAATGTTGTGTCTGAGTCTGCTCTGTATGGATGGTATTATCTCCTCGTCTTTCAGCGCTCTGTTCAGTTCTCCTGCAAGTCGTGAGATTTCAGGATTCATATTCGTAGGACTCTTTATCACCTTCCTTATCTTTTCTCTGCCTGCCATATGTCTGTACCTCCTTTAAAGATATCAGGCTCTGACCTGAGTATATTTAGAGATAGTAACATATGAGCAGAAAAAGATTATGACCGGAAGATGAATAATAATTCACGGTGCCTTCAGAAATAAACAGCCAAAATAAAAACTATGGCTGCATCTGGATTGACATAACCATAGCCAAAAATGTGGTGAAGGTGACCGAAATAGAACACACGTCCAAGTATTGGATTTTCAACGTTTCTGAAAACCTTGGAGACTCATTTGGAGACTCGGCCGTATGTCTGAGCACAGCTTGGATAGGTTGGTTTTTCTTAATTGTTATGCTGTTTATCTGTTTTGCTTCTTCAAAACAATGTAGGCTCTTTCCAACAGACCAATATTTATCAATGCAAACAATAACAGATACGAAGGCATAATACCGATCCCGATGTGTTGCTGCAGATGCCCAAACACCATCGGCATGAATGTGCTTCCTACATACGCAGAAGCCATCTGTAATCCTATCACAGCAGCGCTGTACTTCTTGCCGAAGTTTGCAGGGGCCATATGCTGAATGGCAGGATATACAGGTCCCATTCCCGCTCCGATGACAACGAATCCAATTGCTGCGATAACATAACTCTTCGCGGGAAGGATCACTAAAAGGATACCGATCAGCTCAATGGTGATCCCTATACGTATAAGTCGCCTATCGCCAAGTCGATTTGAAATGAATCCGGAGATCAGTCTGCCCAGCATCAATCCTCCGAATATCAGAGAGCCAAACGACGCAATGGTTTCATCGCTCAATCCGTCCCTTGTCCCGGCAAAATAGCTAGGCGTCCACAGAAAGCAGGTTGCCTCACCTGAGCAGTAGGCAAAGAAAGCGACCAGAGTCAGCACAACACCCGGCACTTTTAGGGTCTCTCTGATACCGGCGCTGTCCCTGTTCTTTTCTTCGGCTGCCGCTTCATTCTGCTTCCACAAAGGTAGGGACAGAACACACACCAACAGGATCCCCATCTGAATATACGCTGTCCACCTATATCCCTCATTCCATCGTGCAGCCTTAAGCGCCTGCGCCATGATGCAGGGGCTGATCACGGCGCCTACACCATAGAAGCAATGCAAGAAATTCATGATCGAGGACGAATAATGATTCGCCACATAATGATTGACCGATGCATCTATAGCACCGGCACCGAGTCCATAAGGCACAACAAAAAGGAACAGCATCGCATAAGATCTTGAGAAGGAAAAACCTATAAGTCCCATGACTGTCAGCATTATTGATGCAATCACGATCCACTTAGTATGGATCTTTCTTATCATCCTCGGGCTTATCAGTGCTGAAATAATCGTCATAAAAGATATTGCCATCGATACATACCCGGCATATGAAGACGGCACTCCAAAAGCCACCTGCATCGTCGGCCATCCGGAGCCAAGAAGTGAATCCGGTAATCCAAGACTAATAAATATCAGATATATTACTGCCAGTAATAAAGAATACATTTCTACCTCAAAAAGTCATTATCTGATCTGATATTAGGCGATGAAGAAGGTTATGCTTCTGTATCCCTCTTCTCAGAGCATTTTTTATGATCTAGCTTATGTACCATGATACAATCTTCAGCATTTTCACTTATCACTTTGAATCCGAGGTTATGATACATTTTTGCTGCGTAATTTGCTTTGTGGACTGACAGTGATACGCAAGTGTAACCGCTCATGCTAAGATGATCCAGCATCTTTTCCATCAGAGCCGTTCCGACTCCATTGCCTCTATATTCATTAAGCACAGATATTGCAAGAGAAGGAGTTTCGTCATTTATATGACCGTAATCATCCATGATCCGCACCCAGACTGCACCTATGATTTTGTTTTTTGCCTGGTTCCTTATTAATAATAGCATAATCAATGCACAAAAAAGCCCCGCAGTATTCTGAGGCGACCCCCAAAAGTCTAACTTTTTGGGGTCGCCGCATTATTCCAGGGCAGTTATGGTTGGTGAAGGTGTCCAACATCGTTTTTCTGGAAGCCAGTGTTTTCAACAGGTTGCGGGATCGCGTTTTAGAAAAACCCACGAACTCGGCTGAAAACCTCCAGTTTTAATTTAGTATTTGTCGAAGCTCCTGAGATGCAGCGAGAAATCCTCGCGGAAGTATTCTTCGATGCTGCCTCGCATCGGCATTGTCTGTTTGATGCTGATAGCTCCCTGTTTGCACTTTGCTTTGCAGATGCCGCAGCCAACACAGTAATCCTGATTTATCTCAACGACACCTTCTTCACCGATTGAAAGTGCGTCCTGCGGGCATCTGACAGAGACGCACTCGCCGCAGCCGATACATTTCGATCTGTCAGGAACGGCCGTCCAGCCGGTAGGGTGGAACCTGCTCTTTATTTCTCTCGAAGCATTCCTCGAAAGATTCATCGCTACACAGCAGCATTCACAGCAGAAACATATCTCAAGGAATCTGTCCATATCGTCATTTCTGATTCCCCAGATGAGCTGCTCTACCTCTACCCATAGGGACTGGCATGTAAGCCCGTACTCAGCAGCTTTGTCGACTCGGGCACAGGCCTCTTCATATGTAAGTTCACGAGCCAGACCATTCTTTACAACCTGTTCTCCGATCTTACCTATGAACAGGCAGGCCAGATCATGCGGATACTCTGTACAATTCTGAGCATCTCTGCAAAGGCACTTGTTCATACCTGCGATATAGTCCGCTTTTGCCAATGCTTCTTTCACCAGATCCATAGGAACAACCGTCTTCTGGCCCATCTCGGTCATGTCTATATCGACATTCAGCGGCATCACCAGACCTGTGGTGTTGCGCTCCTCGTCAGGTGAGAACATCATGGCTTTTTTATAGATCTTGCTCTTGAGGCCTTCTTTCCTCATCCACTTGGAACCGGCAACGATCACCTTGAACACCTTGAGCACTATCTTCCAGTTCCAGTCGTGCGCACAGACGTGAGACTTGAGGAAGTTGAAAACGCCAAGTCCATTAGGCCTGTTTTCGAACTTCTTGTATCCCATATGTGAATTTTTGAATCTTTCTTCATTGAAAGCCAGCACGTTGCCGTGGTCATCGATATATTGTCTCGAATACTGATCTCTCATGATCCTTCCTCCAATCAGTTTATTTCAGGTATACCGATCTCTTTGATTTTAAATTCCTGTCCTCCCAGGATGGTCTTACTTCGTGATCCGCACTTTGGGCACCGCCCTTCCTCTCTCATGACGTTATACATGGCGCTGCAGTCCTTGCACAGAGCCTCACCCGCAACCGAGATTATATTGAGTTTAGACCCTTCCAATACCGGCCTGTTTTCGATCACAATCGGATAATACTTATGGAAGAACACAGGAAGAAATCCTGACAGCTCGCCCACCTCGAGTGTGATGTAGGCGAGCTTCGGGATGTTATTCTCTATCGCGGTCTGTTCCGCCATATCTACCGCCTGTTTCAAAACACTTATTTCGTGCATTTTTCTATGTCTCTATTATGCTTCGGCCTTTCTACCGATGATTCTTCCGAATTACGCTTTGGCCTTTCTGATGATTATTCTCCCGACCTTTTTAGCTTCTTCCTTAATAACTTTAGGTACGAGTTGCTCATACGGAACTCCCCAGATTTCCTGTACTTTATCGAGGTGGATCGCGTCAAACTTGCACTGCACTGTACAGAGTCCGCAGCCTATGCAGATCTTCTGATCAACATACGCAGCGCCGCAGCTGAGGCATCTTGCAGTCTCTGTCTTCACCTGAGCCTCGGTGAAAGTCTTGCGCTCGTCCCTGAAAGTGCGGACTTTGGACGGATCGATCATGTATCTCTCTCTTCCGCTGTGGTCGTAACTAGAGATGACAATATTGTCCTTGTCGATATAGTGGAAGTTGTCCCTTTTTACTCTTCCAAGTGTCAGGCTGTGGCCTTCGTGAACGTATCTGTGGAGCGACTCCGCAGCTTCTTTGCCGGCAGCGATAGCGTCTATCACAAACTTCTGACCTGTATATATGTCACCGCCAACGAATACGTCCGGCTCTGCAGTCTGATAAGTCCAGCTGTCAGCTTCGGCGAGTCCGCGGCCTGAGATCTTCACATTGCTGCCCTCAGCCAGCTTGCCCCAGTCAGGCTTCTGTCCAATGCAGAAGAGCACCGTCGTGCACTCAGCTTTGTCAGTGACAGCATCATCAAACTTAGGATCGAATCTGCCCTCGGCGTTCCTGACGGACAGGCATTTTCTGAATTTGATTCCCGTGCACTTGCCGCTCTTGTCAGTTGCTACTTCGGTCTGACCCCAGCCAGCGTGGATCTCGATTCCGTCTTCTTCGCACTCGTGCTGGTCTTCAGGGCCCATAGGCATCTCGTCGTACGATTCGAGACAGTACAGTTTAACCTTTTCGGCTCCGCATCTGACTGCTGTTCTTGCAACATCAGCTCCGATGTTGCCGCCTCCAATGACAACGACGTTTCCCTTCAGTTTGACCTCTTCGCCGCCGTTGATCCTCTTCATGAAGTCAATGCCGGCCATTACACCTTCTGCATCGGCACCCGGAATACCAAGCGACCCTCCGTTCTGCAATCCAATCGCCACATAGAATCCCTTATAGCCTTCGGCCCTCAGCTGATCGAGCGTGACGTCCTTGCCGACCTCGACCCCACACTTTATTTCTACGCCAAGCTGTCTGATAACGTCGATCTCAGCATCTACGACATCCTTCTCAAGTCTGAACGAAGGGATACCGTATACCATCATTCCGCCCGGCTTATCCTGTTTCTCGAATACTGTGACATCATGCCCCCAGACAGCCAGGTAATATGCTGCAGAAAGGCCTGCCGGGCCTGAGCCGATGACTGCCACCTTATGTCCCTCATTGAACCTCTTCTCAGGAATGTATCTGTTTTCAGCTTTGAGCTCCTGATCAGCGATGAATTTCTTTACTTCATCGATCGCGACCGGGTCGTCGATATCTCCTCTCGTGCATACCTGCTCGCAGAATCTGGCGCATACGCGTCCGCACATCGCAGGGAACGGATTCTCTTTCTTGATAAGTTCAAGTGCTTCTCTATACTTGCCTTCGCTTGCCTTCTTCAAATATCCCTGAACGGCGATATGAGCCGGGCAGTTAGACTTGCACGGAGCTGTTCCTGTCTCAGGAACCACATTGTCTCTGTTGGTGAGGAAGTCGTTACCATTCCAGTATTTTGGAGGCATCACAGCGAAATCGCTTGCAACCTTGGCCGGAGCGATCGCAACTGGTTTCTTCTGGCAGAGTTTCTGACCGAGCTTCACAGCATTCTGCGGGCACACCTCTACGCAGCCGCCGCATGCGACGCAGTGCGACGGATCGACGCTCGCCCTGTAGTTTGAACTTGAAAGATCAGGCGATGATGTATACCAGCTGGTCTTGAGCGCCATGCAGGTATCCCACTTGCAGTTGCAGATGAACAGCGAAAAATCCGGTCCGTCAATATTGGACAGCTGATGGACATATCCGAGCTCTTCTGCACGGAGCAAAATCTTCTCAGCTTCTTCTCTTGTGATCCTACGCGCTTTACCGACTCTGATGCAGGATTCCGCGTAATTGCCGAGGTTGATGCACCACTCGCCTTCGAGGTCAGCAGTGCCCTCTCCGACCATGCGGCGGAGCTTGCGGCACTCACAAGGTGCGATGCCGATGCTGTTGCCGGCCTTGTCGAGCCAATACGACACTTCTTCGAATTTCGCTTTATGGGTATTGCCCTCGATCGCCCTCTCGACTGGGATAGCTCTCATGAGAGCAACGCCCATAAAGCCTCCCCAGGTGATCTTTTTCTGCATGTCGAGAATGTAGTTGAGGAACGCCGGAGCTGTCTCAGGGTAGCGGTCTGTACGCTCCCTTGTCATGACAGTGCTCTCCATCGCTCCCGGAGCGAATACCGGCAGCTGCACTTTATCTTCCTCGCCAGGCGTATTGCAATATTCGAGCAGGCCGATGTAACAGAGGTCATATGCTTTTTTAGCAGCCTCTTCGACGCTCATCTTTTGCAGATCGGCAAGCTCTTTAATGGTGTACTGATGTCTCAGCTTCATTTTCAGAGCAAAGTCGATCTGCTCATCGGACAGCTGGCGATCAAAGAATATGTATTCCCATGAGTTCTCATCCGGAACCGGGTTGAACATATTTATGTGCCTGACCAACTTTATCAGGTTCTTTCTCGGCTTCGGGCTCTTCTCGCGGTTGTACGCCTCGAGACACTTCTTCTCGCCTTCAGTCAGTTCATGATTTGTTCTAAACATATGTTATTCTCCCTCTTACTTTTGAATGCGTGGGGCAGTCTGCGGCTTCTAGTTATCCGGAAATCATCCCCATATGAGGCATAATATCTACTGAAATAATTATAAAATCCGTGTATAATGCAGACAACCGACAATTAACCGACAAAAGTCGTTTAGAGGAAAAGATACATTGGAGTACATTTTATGAATAAGAATGATCCGCGGTTCATAACTGCAGAAAAAAAGATCTTTGAGGCTGTTTACGCGCTCTTTCCGCATAAAGATATCGAAAGCATAAAGACACAGGATATAATCACGTGCGCCGGGATCCATAAAAGTACTTTCTATTCGCACTACAGGGACAAGTACGCTCTGATCGATGCATTGGTTGATGTAGTCGTCGAAAAACTGGCACCGCATCTTGAAAGCATAACGTTGAACATGCTGGGAAGAGATGCAGATGAAGATAGACTCAGGCAAAGTTACAAAAGCCTGGCCAACAGCATTTATGACAACAGGGAGATGCTGCTTGCTGTATTGCAGAGTTCTATGGGGCAAAGCCTGATCACGAAGATTGAATCTGAATTGAAGGATATATGGAACAAAAGCGGTATAGCTGATCCCGAGAGCAGAAACATAGACTATCTTATCAATGGTGCAGCTTTTATCATTATTGGGACCATAGATAAGTGGCTGCAAAGAGATTGTGTTGACTCTATTGATGCACTTGCGTGGCTTATAAACGCAACAGGCGAAGGCATACGGTATGCCTTCGCCCTACTATGACAATATGGAGCAGGTGTCCGGAATCGAAACACCATCAAAGTATTGCAGTAAAAGCATTTCCGAAAGACTTTCAGACTCAGATGCGGACTCCGGCATAGGTCGGAGCCCCATCTGAGTAGGCAGATTCAAGCAATATGTTATGAAAGTTGCTCATCTATGCTACGATTTTTTCGTAACGCTCGCTTCCTACGATGTCCATCATGACTCTGTAAGGATCGATATTTCCGCTTGCTACCATTGAAAACAGTCTTGGAGTGCAGCCGCTTACGAGTGCAACTCCCTGCTCGTTCATGGTTACTGGCTGCTGTCTGTTGCGGCTCTGGACGTTCCAGAACACGACGTTAGGCAGCTTGTAGCCGTGCGCCTCGTACTTTCTCTTCGCGTTTTCGAAGTTTGTAAGGCTGGCATTCTTGACACAGTAGTTGAACTCCATGTCAGAAATGATATACAGAGTAGCCGGCATCTCTTCCTGACGGATACGGTTCTTGACCGCAGCTCTGAGTATGAGATCGAATACAGCCTCAATGTTTGTGTCCGCGATCTCATTGAAGGATGCGATATATCTGAGCTTATCAGCAAATGTGCTTCCCTTGATCTCGATCAGCTTAGCATTACGCGAGAACTCGATGAAGTAGTTGTGGAACAGTCCGTTGTTTCTCTCAGCAAAGTACAGACCGAGTGACAGAGCAACACTGGCCGGTCTTGGGTTGCTTGTGCAGTACATTGAACCGGATGTGTCGACAACTGCGATCGCATTCTGATCTCCGCCGAAATCAGGCATGGACTCCCAGGTCGCATTGAGTACTTCTCTTTCCGCTGCAGTGATGCTTCTCATTCCACCATAGTTAAGGAACGGATCAATAAGCTCATAAGGCATGATAGTCTTTGCATTGAGCTTTGCCTCACCCTTACTTACCTTGTGGATGAACTCTCCGTAACGCTCACCGTCATTTCTCATGAAAGCCGCACGGTACTTGAACATCGCCTTTGAAGGCTGCTTTGAGTAGTCGAATGTGTAATCCATCTCTCTCAGGTTGTTCTCGATGATGCGGATCTTTGCACGGAGCTCTACGACAGCCTTACGGTAGTCCTTGTCAGTCATCTTCATGCTGCGTGCGATCTTCTTTGCCATAGCAACTGTATCTGCATTGCTTGCATTGACGGAAGGCAGCCACTTCGCGAGAAGAGATACACTCTCTCCTGCCTTGAGTGCTTCCATGTCAGCTGCAAACTGCTTAGCAACATATGCGAGCATATCCTTCTCGCATGGTGTACCCATGAGAGAAAGCAGGTCATCATATCTGCCGTACTCACCGAAGTATTCGATGTTCTTCTTCACAGATGCAGGCTCATTTGCTGCAAGGTAAGTCATGACAGTCCTGAAGACTCTGCGCTCACCGAGACCGCCACGGATATCTCTCGCATAGAAGATGATCTTCATCGCCTTGTCCGGATCCTCTGTGTATGCACGGATGAATCTGTCCAGGATCTCTTGCTCGGATGCCTTTCTGAGCGCACCTACTGTTGCGAAGAGATCAAGGCAGTCTGAATATGTGCTGACAAGAGTTACAGCACCGTTTTCTGTAAATGTTCTGTTTGCTTCTCTCTTGAGTGCGTTAAGCATTGTTCTTTCCTTCCTTTCCTAAATGTGCATACCTTGCTACAAAGCACACTACGTTTTTGCGGGACGTAATTAAAAATAGTGGAGCAAATTGTTTGAATTGCTGGCTGTGCTTTTTCTGCCTGATATGCCAAGATGCCTTCAAATTGCATGCAGGATTTGAACCTGCGACGGACTTAGTCTGAATAAGTTACTCTACCCTCTGAGTTAATGCAGTTTTCTTGCGGTTGCTGTAGGCATCTTTCAACTGTCAACAAAGCGCTTTGAACAGGCTCTTATGTTTTACAGACATATCCTTGTTTCAGAAGATTGCTGTATGCGCTTTTCTGTTTGCACCTGGTCAAAATGGTGCTGGCCGAGGGAGAGAGATTTGAACTCCCGCACCGGTCACCCGGCCTGGCAGCTTAGCAAGCTGCTCTCTTCACCAACTTGAGTATCCCCCGGTAATGCAAGGCACATTTAGCTTACTATCAGCCCGGTGGCCAATAGTCCCAATGCTTTACGATTGCTGTCAGTGCCTTTTTCAAGATGCCTTGTTTGCATACAGGATTCGAACCTGCTACCTTCTGAGTGATGATCAGATACTCTAGCCAATTGAGTTAATGCTCTTGAGATTGCTGTAGGCATCTTTCGTTATTACAAAGTGCTTGAAAAATATAGGTCAAATGATTAAGAGTCATATCCTGATATTCCGATAATTGCTGTAAGCACTTTTAGATGGTTGCGGAGGACGGATTCGAACCGACGATTTTCAGCTTATGAGGCTGACGAGCTAACCACTGCTACCACTCCGCATTATTGGTGTTCCTGATAGGAGTCGAACCTACACTGAGCAGGGTTTAAACCTGCTGCCTCTGCCCATTGGGCTACAGGAACAATTTGGTGATCCCCGTGGGATTTGAACCCACACCACCCGGATTAAGAGTCCGGTGTCCTACCATTAGACGAGAGAATCATATGGAGCTCCCAGTCGGATTCGAACCGACAATCCGCTGCTTACAAGGCAGGTGCATTTCCGTTGTGCTACAGGAGCATATGGTACTCCACAAGAGAATTGAACTCTTATTCTCGGTTTAGAAGACCGATGTTCTATCCGTTGAACTAATGGAGTGTATTGGTGATCCCCCTGAGATTCGAACTCAGATCTCCCGGATTAAAAGTCCGGTATCCTACCATTAGACGAGAAGACCATGGTATCCCGTGTAGGAATCCAACCCACATTTCGGAGTCCGTAGCTCCGCGTCCTTTGCTTTAGACGAACGAGATATGTTGGTGCTCCACACAGGATTCGAACCTGTACTGTACGGATTCTGAATCCGTTTCCTCTACCATAATTGGGATACTGGAGCATGCTTGTCACAAGGGGGACCACGTAGTGGTGGATCCCTTATGACGAATTGGCGGCTTCTGCAGGACTCGAACCTGCAACCATCGCCTTAACAGGGCGCTGCTCTACCATTGGAGCCAAGAAGCCATATGGTCGGCAGGGTTGGACTCGAACCAACGTGTTTCCGTGTGAGCGGGTTACAGCCGCCTGCAGTCGCCGCTGTGCCACCTGCCGATATTTGGTCGGGGTGGAGAGATTCGAACTCCCGACATCCAGTTCCCAAAACTGGCGCTCTGCGCAAACTGAGCTACGCCCCGATGATAATGGTGGACCTGGTGGGACTTGAACCCACGCTCCCCTGCTTGCAAGGCAGGTGCTTTCCCTCTAAGCTACAAGCCCATATGGTGCTCCAGACAGGACTCGAACCTGTACTGTACGGACTCTCATTCCGCCTTCTCTACCGGGATTGGAATACTGGAGCATATTGGAGCAGTAAACGGGTCTCGAACCCGTGACCTTCGACTTGGCAAGCCGATGTTCTGCCAACTGAACTACTACTGCATGGTACACGATGCAGGACTTGAACCTGCGCCATTCTGCTTGTAGGGTTCCCTACGGATCATAACGGCGTTGCCGTAATGTAGGGAACCCTGATCTCCGTCGGCAAGCTCCTTCGATAGAAGGCAGCTACTCTCCCAACTGAGTTAATCGTGTATATGGAGCGGCATCCGGGACTCGAACCCGAACCTTCAGTTTGGAAGACTGAGATGCTTGGCCATTACACCAATGCCACTCATTCCGGCTCATCACTGAGCCGGGTGCATGTGTGCAGCAGTCGTCACCACTGCTCACTTATGCCTGTTATTACAGAACCCTTGAGAGCTCCCTCACCATCACCGTCAGTGTCACCCGCTACAACGAGGATCTCGTCTACAGTGACACCGAGCACGGCTGCAAGGATCACAAGGTTGTCGATCGATGGCATGCTGTCACCGTTCTGCCACTTGTAGATCGCCTGTGGGTTGGTGAATCCGAGGATGTTCTGGAGATCTCTTACAGAGATACCTGCAGCCACTCTGAGGTTCTTGATGTTCTGCCCTGTTGCTGTAAGGTCGATGACAGGGACTCTTACTACACCGACCGCCCTAACGTTCATTGTTGGTCTCTCCTTTTCCGGCCTTACTCTGGCCGGAAAGAGATCCAGTCAGGGTATCAGCCTATTATTTTCTTCTCTATTGCTTTGTCAATAGTGTCTCTGTGGATCCCTCCTACATCTGAGAGGATCCCATTCCTGATCAGCCTTCCCAGGCTAATAGGTCTATATCCACATACATTTGCTGCCAGATTCAGGTGTTTACCGCCTTCCTGATATACTTCGCGTCCGCTGTGATCATGTCCATGGATATTCAGGCACCATGTCAGACCGTAAACCGGTTCATGTGAGAGCAGGATCCTGTCAGATATGAATAAAGGTCCCGCATAGATCTCATCGAATAGATCTTTATAATCACTTCTTCTATCGTGGTTTCCGAGTAGTAATATCTTCTTTTTTGCCCGGATATCAGCAATATACTTACCGTTACCGACATCACCGAGATGGATAAAAGTATCGTTTCTGTGAACCATGCCCTTGATTATCACTAGCTGCTCTTCCGGTGTGATCCAGTCCGGATCCATCAGTTTGCAGTCTTCGTCTTCAAAATGTGTATCTGCCAGCATATAGATTGACCCGCTTTCAGCCCAATTCTTAAAAGGTTCATATAGCGATGGAATCATTCGGTCTGGCCTCCTTTCCTTGAGTCTTAATAAAAAACCGCCTGCCTCTTCTGAGACAAGCGGTCATGGTTTCTTTAAGTATGTGTCCGGCTATATCTTTACATGCCGCACACCCATTATTCTTGTCTCATTTTTACACACCAAGCAACGTCCCAGGTCTGTGCTCTGGAATTTGACGCCCTTATTCATGATTTCAGGTCTGTGGTGTAAATAAAGCATTTGTTGTTTTGTTCCTCTTTGAAAAAATTTGTTGTGGACCTTCCGGCCTCTTTCCGATGTTGAATATACCACATGTGTCAACGCCTGTCTATTCAACCCGTAGTTTAATATCTGATTGGTAGTGAAGGCTGGACTTGAACCAGCGACAGACACGGCTTATAGGGCTCTCTGCCGATCTTACGGCGTTGCCGTAAGGTTGAGAGCCCTGATCTTCGTCGACAGGCTCCTTCGATAAGAGGCCGCCGCTCTAACCGACTGAGCTACTTCACCATATTGGTGGTAAGGGCTGGGCTCGAACCAGCACCGCCAGGAACTTCAATCCTGCGCTCTACCATTGGAGCTACCTTACCACATTGGAGAGCACGGCTGGATTCGAACCAGCGAACAACAGGGTTGCAATCTGCCTCCTTAGGCCGCTCGGAAACGTGCTCATAATTGGGAGGACCAACAGGGCTTGAACCTGCACATGCCGGAGCCACAATCCGGTGCTCTACCATTTAAGCTATGATCCACATATTGGTGATCCCCGCGGGACTTGAACCCGGCATTTCCAGATTGAGAGTCTGGTGTCCTACCCCTTAGACGAGGGGACCATATGGTGCGCTATCATGGACTTGAACCATGGGCCGCTCGCGTATCAGACGAGTACTCTATACCAACTGAGTTAATAGCGCATATTGGCACCCTGAGAAAGAGTCGAACTTCCACTTGCGGTTTTGGAGACCGGTGTTCTTGCCATTAAACTATCAGGGCACATGGAGGAGAGAGTGGGATTCGAACCCACGGAACTTTCGCCCTGCGGTTTTCAGGACCGCCGCCTTAAGCCGGACTCGGCCATCTCTCCATATTGGCGGTTCGTACGGGAGTTGAACCCGTCACTCCCGGCTGACAACCGGGTATATTAGCCGATATACTAACGAACCATACTGGCAGCCCCTGCAGGACTCGAACCTGCACCTGCGGAGTCAAAGTCCGGCGTCCTGCCTTTAGACGAAAGGGCTATAATTGGCAGCCCCTGCAAGACTTGAACTCACGCCTCCGGAATCAGAATCCGGCATCCTTCCAATTAGACGAAAGGGCTATATGGTGATCTCCGCGAGACTCGAACTCAGCATTTCGGGAGTGAAAGTCCCGTGTCCTACCCCTTAGACGAGGAGACCGTATTATGAAAGTAGTTGAGGACAGATTATCGTTTCTTCATCGTCATCCGAGTCCTCTCCTTCGATGGCAATGATCTCTTCAATGGTCGTTCCCAGGACAGCTGCAAGAACGATGAAGTTGTCTACAGACGGCAGACTGATCCCGTTCTGCCAGTTATAGATGGCCTGCGGGCTGGTGAACCCGAACATAATCTGAAGTTCTCTGACGGTAACGCCAACCTCTTTCCTCATCCTCATGATATTCTGTCCCGTTCTCTTAAGATCGATAGTCGGCAATTTACCGTTACCGTATGTACCCATTCTCATATCTTTCCTCCCGATAAAAAAACCGCTTATCCCGAATATGAGACAAGCGGATTTGAAGTCGTTATCTTTTTGGTCCGGCCTTAATTAATCTGCCGCACCATCCTATCTCTCATCTCATATTTGCACACAAAACCATTCTCCCAATCGATGATATGGAGATCTTGTTCCGATATAAAGTTCTGTGAGCATATGAGTCTGTAAGTCATTTCTTTTATCCTTTCCGGCCGTCTGGCCTCTTTTCGGAATGAATATACCATAAGCGTCAACTGTTGTCTATTCAACCTGTAGTTTAATAATGGTTCAGTATGATACCAGAATCCGCTCATTTCTAAGCTGCTTTAATCCAGCGGAAAGACGTGGGTTTGGACGTATGTCCAAAAAGGTCCATGTAGGTAGGTTTTTGCAAAGAAAAAGCTTGAAACCATTGAGATTTCAAGCTTCAGAATTGGTGGTAGACGCGAGATTCAAACTCTCTTCCAAGGAGGCTGTACACCTTGCAAATACTGCGTTCTGATTGTCATATGCTTTCCAAGTGCGACCATTTTCGCGACTATGGTTATCTGAAATTGTAACTGCACGTTTGCAATCGTTACCGCACAGGTTGCTCTGAGGAGTAGGATCTTGTGGCAGTTACGACTTCGTAATTGCCACAGTTGCAGTTGTTATTGCGACATTACTTAGTTTTTTTGCTAAAA
>JAFRJV010000127.1 GCA_017432075.1 Mogibacterium sp.
TCGCATCATTATTATCTTGTCTCCTTTCTTGACTTAACTCGTGTAGTACTTTATTTGATCGGCTTCAGCCGGGGGTCTGGGGGCTGCCACCAGGTACGCATTCCGCCCGGTAGGAGCAGGAATGCAGTGCTTGTTCCAACTCAGCAGACCCCCATACGGCAGTTTTCTTCATTTGATTTCATTGCAGTTGCTGCCCGGCTGAATACGTTTTCCGCCTAAATTTCTCGGATCAGGCGAAACTTTAGGCACATTAGCTGCTTTGCTGCAGGTCTGCCTGCGATCTTTGCTGCTGCTGTCACTAAAGTGATATGATTTTTCTTCTTTTGTGATATCATCCGCAGCGCAATCACTGATCCGCTTACCCTTTGATATATATCGCGCCGTTTTCAGATATCTGGTCGGCATCAGATAAGCCATGATTTGATACCGGCATTTGCATTCATAAGCCATGCTGATCACAGGCAGGGAATATCATGAGCCGAGGAATCCCCAGTCAATACTTTCTGGGTCAGCCTCAGCCGCCTCCTCAGACGTAGGAGTTTCAACTTGCAATGGCTGGGGTGCAGAAGCGCATGCAGGCTGTATGGCGGATAAGCCTGTCATGCAGCCTGCCAGAAACAGCGGCAATGTCTGCTTCAGTAATTCACAGACACCATCTACTATCTGCTGTATGAATCTTTCTTCACGCTCGCGTGTCTCCAGATACGGGTCTTCCTGAACCTTGTAATAACGGTCAAAGTAGTCCAGCAGAGCGAGATGGATCACATGGTTCCAGGAAGTGAATATATCCCTGTCCATAGTCTGCAGATATTCCCAGGCTCTCTTCTGATCCGGTTTATCCAGATTGAAGCGTACGGAGAGTTTTCTTGTGTTATCATCCATCATTTCCCCCTTCTGAGCATCTGATAGGCCAGATACTCATAGCCCTTTGCTGTTGCACAAATGTCCTCGTTGATCTCGACTCTGTCCGGATCATATTTGCCGAAGTTCTTCACAAGGCAGGCTCCGCCTCCGACTATGTGAAGCCTGACAAGATCCGGGTCATACTCGTATTTGCGAAGTGCAGCGAATATGTTTTCTGCATATTCCTCCGCAACGCTGCATATGACTGCAGTGAACTTCTCACTGATGTCAGCTGTGCCGAATCTCAGGATCCTTTCGACTATGGATTCGTCGATGCTTGCGGCATATTTGTCCATCACTGCATTGCGTGCCCTGATCATGCACTGGTTGACGCCAAGCTTCTCTGTCCAGCAGCGACCTTCCTGAGGTTTCTTGTCGACGATATACATGATGTTCATCGTGCCGTTACCGATATCCGCCAGCATATGGACTCCGCGGTACTGATCGATATTCCTGACTATCGCAGGGTAGCCCTGCGGGAATACCGTGCAGCCTGTGATCCTGATGCGGTATTCAGTGTTGTTGAACCTGTACCTGATGGTTTTCTTCTGAAGAAGGTATTCCCTGAAGGTCTCTCTCTGGGTGCTTACCCACTTGAGCGGCAGGCCGCATGCGATATGCACATCGGCTTCCGTGATATGCTCCTGATTGAGCTCTCTGGCGATGGCCATCAGGGTCAGAAGGTAGTAATCTTCATCGATCGCCTTGTCAGCTGTGAATTCCTTATGGCCTTCGCCTATCCTGTACCATTTGCCTTCGTACTCGAGGATGTTTCCGGTAAAGACCGGCGGGCTGTCGTATGCTGTGATAGCTGTTGGTGTCACGGTGTTTGCTGTCTTGATGTTGCCATAGCCGTGATCTATGGCGATGATCTTAGTTCCTTTAAGTTCTGTCATAAAAAGTCTCCTTCTGAAAAATTCTTTGTTCATCCGGAGGAGCCATGTGATATACTGATGGTGCTTAGAGGTATATCGAGGCTCCTGCCGGATATCCCGTTACATCTGCGGCTCCCGTGATGGGCCGCTTTTTAGTTTACGTATCCCGTGAGAGGGATCACTTCCGCCTGATTCCTCAGATCAGTGTTGCGGTTGAGTTCGAGGAATCTGTCAAGGTCTTGCGTCCTTATGAGGACTTTGCGCCCGACCTTGATCGTAGGCATTGTCTTCCAGCTTATGAGCTGTCTCAGTGTATTTCTGCCGATACCGGTGAAATCTGCTGCTTCCTCAACCGTCATTGCGATCTTTCCTGTCATTCGCTACCTCCTTTCTGCAATTGATGTTCTTTCTGTTGTGTTGCGATATGCAACTTTTCTTCATCGATATAATACCACATTCAGAAATAATGTCAAGCAAAAAGCAACAATAAAAAATAATAATAATTGCATATTGCATATATTTTGCAAAAATGGTATATTGTACGTGAAAGATGATTAATAATCAAAAAACCTGCGGTCTGGCCGCAGGTGATTCATAAAAGGGGTGCATGTCATGAACGATACAGAACTTCGCAGAACTATCGGAAGCCGTGCCAAGGCAAGACGCAAGGAACTTGGTCTAACTATGGACTACTTGGCAGAGAAGCTGGACGTTAATAAGTCTACTATTATGAGATATGAGAAGGGGACCATTGACAATACAAAACGTCTGGTTATTGAAGGCCTGGCCAATGCGCTCCATGTGACACCTGAATACCTTAGAGGAGAGACCGATGAATACAATACGGAGATCACCGATAAAAGATCGCTGCTGATACGCGATCTCATGGAGAAGATACAGGGGACAGTACCGCTTGGCATAGCATCGTCAGATAATGAGTTTGCGGAGAACATGCTTCTGGTCGTTCTGGCAGAATATCTGGAATTTGCAGACTCGTTTACAAAAGCCTGCCACAGATTCGATTTTGACGGGAACAAGGAGAACGAGACGTTTGCAAAGCTGATGGGAGAGTCATTGGAGGACTTCAGCTCCATGATGTTCCAACGCGAGATCATGCACACTGTCAGCACTTTTTATGATATAAGCGAAACTCTGCGCAACTATGTGAAAGACCCCGTGGCTTCACAGAACCACATGAAAGCGATATTAAAACTCTACAATATATAACAAGGCAGTACCGGCCGTGAGAACGATATACCTCTAAGCAATTTATATCTTTACCCACAAAAGGTTCTGCCGGAAAAGGAGGATCTTTTGAATCATAAAAAATCATATCAGGAAGGAAGTGTAAGAAAGAAAGGAAACAATTATTACTACAGATTCAGAATGGAAGAGCCGGACGGCACGATGAAGATGCATGAGTTCGCAGGCACACGTTCAAAACGCGAGACCGAGGCTATGTTGAAGAAGGCTATCGAGGAGTATAACGAGCTTGGCAAGATACTTGATCCCGGAGATATCACGGTAAGTGAGCTTATGGACGAGTGGTTCCGCACCGAAATTGAGCCGAGCAGCCGCGCTACCACTACACTTGACAGTTATCGCAATGTGATGGATCACGTGAGGGCTCACCGCATAGGCAAAATGAAGCTGAAAGAGGTGACGGTGGAGGCTCTGCAGGCGTATGTAGATGAGAAATACTTTGGCGAATACGATGAGGGAGGCAGTGAGATCAAGCATGCCTATTCTGACAGTACTATGAAGGAAGAATTCGTGGTGCTTAACGGGATCTTCAAATATGCTGTCTATCCGAAAGAGTATCTCAAGTCGAGCCCGATGCAGCACGTTAAGAAGCGTAAGAAACCTGAAGAGACCAATATTTTCGGTGATGAGTCCGAAAAACTCGAGATCATCACGCATGATGAGTACAAGCGGATCATAGAATTTCTCAGCACTCACAAGAACAGCTACGGAGATGATTACAGGTATATGATACTGCCGGTGCAGATATCCTATTACACAGGCCTCCGGGCAGGAGAACTCGCAGGGCTTTGCTGGGACGATGTCGACATTCCAGGCAGAAGACTCATTGTGAGGCGATCCATGTTCAAGGATACCGGAACTAAGAGCTGGGAACTAAAAGTACCTAAGAACGGAAAGCAGAGAGTAGTGGACTTTGGTGAGACTCTCGCGAACATCCTCATGGAAGCCAAAACTCAGCAGGAGAGCGACAGGAAACTGTACGGAGATCTTTATCAGAAGCATTACTGTCAGACACAGAGCATTAAGGGCAGACCGCACAATATAGTGTTTACGGATATCCATACTGATACCGGGATAATCGGAAGCAGGGTAGGCCACGGTAAGCTCCTGGAAGAAGCAGAGAAAGGAAAAAATCTGGTGCCGCTCGAGTTCGTTTGCAGGAAGGTTGACGGAGAACTGGTCACGATACAGACTCTCAAGAACTGTAACAAACTGGTTCAGACGAATCTGGGGATAACATGGTTCCACATGCATGGACTTCGCCACACCTATGGATCAAACATGATCGCAAGCGGAGCGAATTACAAGGACGTGCAGCTGCTTATGGGGCATTCCGACATAGGGATCACGCTGAATACTTATGTGCATCCTAACGAAAAGACTCGTAAAACAGCTGTGGATCTGCTGGAAAAAAGTCTTGGCTGAGAGCGGCGTTGCTATCACTGGAAATGAATCTTCCCACAAACTTGTGGGAAGATTTGTGGGAAGAATCTAAAATTATTGTTTTTCCGAAAAATGAAAAATCCGCAACCTGTTGCAATTACTTGGGTTGCGGATGTCTCTGGTGGATGATCAGGGGTTCGAACCCTGGACACCCTGATTAAGAGTCAGGTGCTCTGCCAGCTGAGCTAATCATCCATATTCACTTATTGCGCTTGCAAGGTGTTTTCGCAAGCCGCTTGATGATATTACCACCCAAGACGCAACAAGTCAATAGCAAAAATGTTAAATTTTCTTATAATCCGTTCATATCATAATCAAAACATTGAAATGTAAACGAATATATAGTAGTATTTCACTGAATAATTATGAACAGGCACAATTTTGATGTGCAAAAAAGCTAAAACTGCCATAAAAGGGCAATAGACTATACGGAGGAATAAAATGTTCTGTACTAATTGTGGAAGCAAGCTCGTGGATGGCGCTAAATTCTGCAGCGAATGCGGAGCCAGGGTCGTCAGGCCGGAAGAGCCGGTTTTCAGAACAAACCCGGATGTTCAGTTCGAGGAGCCAAAGGTCGCAGCGCCTACAATCGAAGCACCTGTGTATGATGATGACACTCCTGAAAGACCGGTAAGAGAGAAAGTTTCTTTCGACTGGAGCAACGTGGTCGATGAACCTCGCAGGAAGGATGTCAGTGAAATCAAGTCGCCTTGGGCTACTACAGGTGGAATAGATGAAAAGGCAATCTACGCTGAGATAACTCCATCGACTGAGAAGAGCCGTACGATGAGTTTCATCGATGTCCTCAAAGCTGAGAAGGAAGAAAAGGAGAAAGCTGCAGCTGACAAGGCGATCGAGTACACTGAAGTGCTTCATATCGACCCTGATCTTACAGCATTTGACAATGCACCTCAGCTCCATTTCGCTCCGCTCTATGAAGATGTCGATGAGCCTGTAAAGACTCCTTTCGACATTCCTGAAGAAGAGGACGAGCCTGTATTCACTGAAGAGTCAGTATTTGCAGAAGAGCCTGAGTTCGCGGAGCCTCTGTTTGAGGAACCTGAATTCGCAGAGCCTGAAATTGAGGAACCTGAATTCGCAGAGCCTGAAATTGAGGAACCTGAATTCGAGGAGTCTGAAGTTGAGGCGCCGGAGTTCGAAGAACCTCAGTATGAAGAACCGCAGAGAATGGCTGAAGCTGCCGAGGAACCTGAACTGGAAGTTTCAAGAGAAACGATTGCCCAGTTTGATGAATATGTAAAGAGCTTCGAAAAGGAAGCCGGAATCGTCAGCGAACCTGAATTCGAGGAGCCTGAAGCAGAGGCAATTGAGGCTGAAGAGCCTGCAATTGAGATGCCTGAAGCTGAAGAACCTAAGATCGAGGAGCCTGTATATGAAGCTCCTAAGTTTGAACTTCCGGATTTCCTGAAGAAGGTCACTTCGTTTGCGTCAAGGAAAGAGCCTGAACCTATAGTCGAAGAAGCTCCGGCCGAAGAGCCTGTAGAAGAACCTGTAGTCGAAGAACCTGTAGTCGAAGAACCTATAGTCGAAGAACCTATAGTCGAAGAACCTGCAGAAGAACAGACTACATATAAAGATCTTGAGTTTGAGGAGCCTGCAGAAGCAGAACCGGCACTCGAGAAGCTTGATTTTGAAGATATATTCGAACCGGAAGTAACATCGGATATCGACGAGTTCTTCGCAGCACTTACTCCAGCCAGCCAGCCGGCTGCCGAAGATGCATACCTAAGTGTTGAAGAGCCTGCAGAGGAAACACTCGAAGAACCTGTAGAGGAGACATTTGAGGAGTCTGCAGAAGAGACATTCGAAGAGCCTAAGTACGAAGAATACGAATACGAAGAGCCTGAAGAGTCCGCTGAGGATCTGTATCTCGACTTTGACTTTGAGCCGACAACTCCGTCAGGCCGTACGATGCGTTTCGATGCAAGCGCATATGACGACCTTGATGAAGACGAGGAGGAAGAGGAAGAAGTGACAGCTGAAGAGGCTGCAGAGGAAGTCGCAGAAGAGGCTGAACCGGCTACTGAAGAAGAGGAAGAAGGCATTGATGAGGAAGAACTCTTCAGAGAAATGGAAGAGACAACATCAGAGGTGCCTGGAATGACCATAGCTCCACCGGCAGACAGACAGGAGGAGATAGAGGCACTCAGGAACAGACTTGCGGAACTCACGGGAATTGATCTGTATCAAGTTGCGGATCTTAACACGGCGATGAGCCTTGAGGAACTCGAGGAGTCTGAAGAGCCTGCAGAAATACCTGCCACTGAAGAAGCAGAAGAGGACAATGGTGGCGAGCTTTTTGACGAACCCTCGGACGATCTGTTCGAGGTAGAAATAACACCGGATATCGATGAGCTCTTTGACGGACTGACACCTGCAAGCATGATGTTCGAGCCTGAATATGAGGAAGAAACCATTGAAGAGCCTGTAGAAGAGGTTGGAGTTGAAGAGTTTGAATTCGAGCCTGAAATAACACCGGATATCGATGAGCTCTTTGCAGGTCTCACACCTGCAAGCGCACCGGCTGTGGCCGAGTTCGTGGAAGAGCCTGTAGAGGAAGTTGTCGAAGAAGCTGAACCGGTAGCTGAAGAGGCAGTCGAGGAAGTTGTCGAAGAGGCTGAACCGGTAGCTGAAGAGGCAGTCGAGGAAGTTGCTGAAGAAGCAGAAGAAGTTGCTGAGGACGCGGCGGATTATACTGAAGATTCAGTCGAAGACCTCTATCTGCAGGACTTTGAGCCGTTCGAGAGAGCCCCTAGAGAACTCAGGGAAGAGGCAGAGGAAGACTTCGAAGAGGCTGAAGAGATTACTGAAGAAGCTGAAGAAGCAGTAGAAGAGGCGATCGAAGAGGTCGCTGAGGAGCCTGCTCCGGTCGAAGAGGTAATTGAAGAGGTTGCTGAGGAGCCTGCTCCGGTCGAAGAGGTGATCGAAGAGGTCACTGAAGAACCTGTTCCGGTTGAAGAGTCGATAGATGATCTCTTCAAAGAGGCAGTACCGGCAGC
The DNA here is from genome assembly GCA_017432075.1 of Mogibacterium sp. GTDB lineage: Bacteria > Bacillota > Clostridia > Peptostreptococcales > Anaerovoracaceae > Crickella. The sequence goes on from JAFRJV010000127.1 coordinate 7,505, forward strand.
TGAACCGGTTGTCGAAGAAGTGGTCGAAGAAATCGTTGAGGAGCCTGCTCCGGTTGAGGAGTCTGTTGATGATTTCTTTAGCGAAGTTGCTCCGGTTGAAGAACCGGCTGCAGAAGAAGTAGCTGAAGATGTCATTGAAGATGTTGCTCCGGTACTTGAGGAGGTGCCAATGACTAAGGAAACTGACGCTCTCTCACTCGAAGAGCTCGAGAGAGACTTGTTTGGCGATGATCTGACTGAAGAGGTCGAAGCCGAAGAAACAAAGAAGATAGATAAGTTCTACACTCTTTATCGCAAGAACGAGGAGTTCCAGAGACTTCTCGATGAGGAGTATGAAAAACTCAAACACGGCGGCGGACTGACAGAAGAAGAGAAGGCTGCTGTTGATGCTGTTCCTAAGATGGCTGATGTTGAGGCTGCAAAGGCCGCAGCCGCAGCAGCACCTGTTGCTGCAGCTGTCGGAGCTGTTGCTGCTGAAGCGGTTCCTGTAGAGAACAAGAAAGCATACAGACAGGTAGAGGATGAGACCATCTACATGTCAAAGGAGGAGCTCGAAGCAAAGCTGAAGGCTGAGGCTGCTGCTATCGCTGCTGCCAATGCTCCGGCAGAAGTTCCTGAAGACAAAGCTGCAAACAAGAAAGAGGAAAAGAAGGCAAAGAAGAATGTTGAAGTAGAGTATGAGGATGTTGAATCCGGCAGCAAGTTCCTTACTATCCTTGCTGTGATCATTGCACTCATTCTCATCGTTCTGCTTGCAGTGATCCTGATCCTCCAGATCGCACCGGACAGCGGTATTGCGGCATGGATCGATTCGATTATCGAGGGCATTACATCAAAAACCGGAATGATTGAGATGTTCCGGGGACAATTCCTGCTTTAGGCAGCAAGTAAAATCATAAAATCACTTGCAGCGGCAGCCAGACGCTGTCGCTGTACTTATTTTCACCAGTGCATCATGCAGGGAGGAATAAAACATTGGCAGAATTTACTGATGGAAAAAGGCCAAAAAGGCAAAAGAAAAAAAGACAGGTAGACCCTGAATACCGCGAAAGGCGCAATAAAGGACGTAAGGGCTTTTCACTGGCCATTATGATCATAGCGCTTGTGCTGGCATTTCTTGTCATGACCGTCGGATTCATTACTGACTGGATGTGGTTCAAGGATCTCGGATACACGAGTGTATTCTGGAAGAGACTGCTGACACAGCTCGAACTCGGTGTCCCTGTTTTCGTTATAGTCACACTCCTGGCGAGATTCTACCTGAGGACCCTGAAAAACGGGTATTTCAAGAAGATTGAATCGCATGAGATCCCGAATCTTAAGAGAATCAATTCCACTTCATGGATACTTTCCCTGATATTCGGTCTCGGAGTCGGGATGTACACATCGACCGGTACCTGGCTCACTTTCCTCAAGTCGAAGTATTCGACTGATTTCGGCCTGAAGGACCCGCTGTTCAACCTTGATATAGGATTCTATATCTTCAATCTGGACTGGCTGGATAAGGTCAACGAGATCATCCTCGTTTCGGTCATCGGACTCGTGGTAGTTACGGTAGTCTACTATATGTTCCTGCTTTCGGTAAGAACGCCTGACATCTTTGACCACACCGACGATGATCTGCCGCCGGAGCCTGAATTCGAAGAAGAGGAAGAAGACGAGGAGCCTAAGGTCATCTACCGCACACCTATAGATCACTCCGTGATCGGAAGAATGGGAAGAGCGGGCAAAAAGGCTGTTGAAGCGGCGTTTGACCCTAACAGAAAGAAAAAGAGAGGTCACACCACTGATATCAACAACAGCAACGTTGAGAACCTGATGAACATAGCCAGCGGCAAGCTCATCATTCTGGGCGTGATTTTCTACCTTATGCTCGCAGTTGACTTCTTCCTGAAGCAGTTCGACCTGCTGCATACACACACCGGTGCTGTTTATGGTGCGGGCTTCGTAGATGTTAACATAACACTTTGGGTATACCGCGTCATCATGGCGCTCTGCCTTGTCGGAGCCGTCACCCTCGCGATACACATCAAGAAGGGCGAGATCACAAAGCTGCTCAAGCTGCCTGTGATCATGGTACTTGTATTTGCACTGGGCATAGGAGCCGGCAGACTCGTACAGTCGCTCATCGTAAGCCCGGACGAAATCAACAAAGAGTCCAAATATCTTGAAAATAATATCGAATACACAAGACACGCGTATGGCATAGATAATGTCAGAGTCGCGAACTTTGCGGCTGACGATTCGCTCAACGCTGATGTGATAAAGGAGAATGACGAGACGATCGGAAACATCCGTATCAACGATTACGGCCCGGTCGAGGATTTCTACAACCAGACACAGAGTATCCGTCAGTACTACAGATTCAATGATGTAGATATTGACAGATATAACATAAACGGAAGCATTACGCAGACTTATCTCTCAGCCAGAGAGATTGATGAGGACAAGATCTCCAATACATGGATCAACAAGCACCTTAAATACACTCACGGCTACGGAGCTGCTGTATCAATGGTAGATACCGTAACTTCATCCGGTCAGCCTGATGTTATCGAAGGAAATATCCCGCCTGAGACTAATGTTGCGGAACTCAAGATCGACAGGCCGGAGATCTACTTCGGCGAACTTTCGAAGGATTACGTCATCGTTAACACGAAGGAAGCCGAGTTCGATTATCCTGACGGAAGCGAGAACAAGTATACAGAGTATGAGGGCAGCACCGGAATCAAGCTGAACCTCCTCAACAGAGTGCTGTTCGCACTCAGAGAGGGTAATGTGAACATCCTCGTTTCTTCGAACATCACTTCGAAGTCGAAGATCCTGTATGTCAGAGATGTTGTCCACAGAGTAGAGAAGATCATGCCTTATCTCGCATACGAGGAAGATCCGTACATGACGATCGTTGACGGAAAGCTCTACTGGATTCTTGACGCATATACTACAAGCAGCAAGTATCCTTACTCAGAGCCTTACAATACAGATCCTGAGGCGATCAATCCTACGAACTACATCAGAAACTCCATCAAGGTAGTCGTTGATGCATATGATGGAAGCACAAGCTTCTACATCGTTGATGAAGAGGACCCGATCGCGAAGACATATCAGAAGATCTACCCGAAGCTGTTCAAGTCGTCCAGCGAGATTTCCGAAGAGCTGATGCCTCACCTGAGATATCCTAATGCGATGTTCAAGATCCAGGCATATGTATATTCGAAATACCACATGGATGAGGTAAAGGTCTTCTACCAGAAGGAGGACCTCTGGGATATCGCTCATCAGATCTACGGTACAGAAGATACAGAGATGGATCCGAGCTACTACGTATTCAACCTGCCTGACACTGAGGAAGGCGCCGAGTTCATCAACATGGTGCCGTTCACGCCGAAGTCGAAGCAGAACATGACGGCGATCATGATGGGGCGCAACGACGGCGACAACTACGGTCAGCTGATCGTATATACGATGCCGAAGAACAAGACCATTTACGGTCCGATGCAGATAGAGGCCCAGATCGACCAGAACACCGAGATCTCAAAGGAATTCTCGCTGTGGAAACAGTCCGGATCGTCATATAAGAGAGGAGACCTCTTCGTGATCCCTATCGGCACATCGCTGCTGTATGTTGAGCCGGTATACCTCGAGGCTACCAATCAGGCTATCCCTGAAGTCAAGAGAGTAATCGTTGCATACCAGGATAAGATCGCATATGAGCCTACTCTCGGAGAAGCACTGCTGAGCCTGTTCGGAGGAAATGCCGATGACAGCGGCAGCAAGATCGACGGTCTTGATGACGGTGGCACGGATGAAGACGTTAAGTCACTTATCAAGAAGGCTCAGAATGCTTACGATAAGGCCATCGAATGCCAGAAGGAAGGCGACTGGGAAGGCTACGGCAAGTATATCAAGCAGCTTGAGAACTATCTGACCAAGCTTGCAAACGAGAGCGGAACAAAAGCAGAAGCAGCACCTGCTGCAGAAACTGCTGCTGAGACAGAGGATGAGGCAGCATAAAACCATCCTTATGAGAAAGGGTTACCAGAGATGATCAATTTTGATCTGAATAGAATGTTGTTTACACTGACTCCGGACGAGCACGACGAAGAGACCGTCCGGAGTCGTCTCATGGCACATCCCGAAGTGAAGTTCGTTTCATTTACGGGAGTCGACATGGGCAATCACAGCACCGATGAGAAGATTCCTGTCGCTCTGTTTATTGACGACATGAATAAGATGCTTGAAAACGGAGTTCAGACCGACGGTTCGTCAGTAGCGCTTCCGACGATAGCTGATCTTTCAAATGCAAGAGTCGACATCGTGCCTGATCCGGATGCAAACTGGTATGTAGAGTATAACTACGCCAACAGGGACTATGAGACCGGGCTTCCGACAGGAACGCTGAGGATCCCGTCATATCTGCGTCATAACGGAGACACAATGGTCGGATCCAGGATATATCTGAAGGAGACTGTTGACAGATTCCTTAACGGCCTGTATAAGGCTCTCGAGGACAATCCGTATGTCTTTGAGCATATAGGAGGGGTGGAGAGCATCGATGATATCGACGAGCTCCAGCTCACCAATGCAACTGAGCTTGAGTTCTGGGTAAAGACGCCGGACGACAGGGCAGACAGAGACCAGCTCAGCATCGCTCAGGAACTCAAGGAGCAGTACTGGCAGAGAGTTTCGGGACCTGTAGGTACTGCTCTGGAGGAAGTGCTGGAGATACTCGACCATTACGGGTTCGGTATTGAGATGGGACATAAAGAGGTAGGCGGAGTTAAAGCCAAGATGGGTAACTCCGGCAACTTCGACCATATTATGGAGCAGCTGGAGGTCGACTGGAAGTATTCGACACCGATGCAGGCAGCCGATAACGAAGCGCAGATAAAGCATATCATCAGAGATATTTTCCGTTTGAACGGCCTTGAGGTGACCTTCCTTGCCAAGCCTATCCACGGAGTCGCGGGCTCGGGAGAGCACACACACTTCGGAGTGGCAGCAAAGCTTAAAGACGGCAGTGTGGTCAACCTGTTTGAGCCTAAGGACAGAGAGTCGGATTTCATGAGCCCGGTAGGATACGGAGCACTCATGGGTATCCTTCGCAATTACGAGAAACTCTATCCGATAATCGCACCTGAGCACGACTCGTTCCAGAGACTTAAGCCGGGTTACGAGGCTCCGGTATGTATAGTAACTTCGCTGGGAGTCGATCACAGGACACCGTCCCGTAACAGAACCGTACTGATCGGACTCGTCAGGGACCTTAAGAATCCGCGTTCTACGAGGTTTGAGCTTAGGTCGCCGAATCCGCACACGAATACATATCTGATAATCGGAGCGGGCTATCTGACCATGCTTGACGGAATCAAGGCTGTGCTTAAAGCAGGCAAGACTCCTCGCGAACTGGAAGCTTCTATAAGCAAACGCTACGGCGTGGAAGATTTCTACCTCGAAAAGGATCGCGAATACAGAGCCGAGCGCAACATCTACACTGAGTTCACTCCTGAAGTAAGGGAGAAGCTGTTCGGAAGGGCTCCTGCAAACGTGTGGGAGAGCTTCCTGAACTGGGGCGACGGATATTTCAATCCTGAAGCAGTCAGGCTGATCACCGGCGGTGACGAAACCCTGACGATGACACTCAGATCGTACCGCGAGCAGATGATATACAAGTGGACGATGGAGTACCATGACAGATACATCGGCAATACGATGGATTTCCTGAGGAGCTGCGTGAAACTTCACCAGGATGAAACGAACGAATATGACGTTACGAACTGGAACAAGTGCGATAAGCTCAAGGCCCTGATCGGACATGAAGAAAAAGGCAGAGCCTCCCTGCTGATGCAGGCGAGGATCGCAATCGATGAAAAAGATTTCGCCGGCCTCAGCAGGCTCGAGCTCGAGATCGAGGAAAAGCTCGAGGAGCTTCGCGAGGTATACGCGAAATACAAAAGAAATATTTTATAACAATAAAGAGGAAGAAAAATGCTGGATATCAAAAAGATAAGAGAAGATTTCGAAGGCATGAAAGCCGGAGTGGAAAGACGCGGCAAGGGTGATTTCGGATTCGATCAGATCAGGGAACTTGACGTAAAGAGAAGAGAACTGCTCGCTGAAGTAGAGGCGCTCAAAAATAAACAGAATGTGACTTCGCGTGAGGTGCCTAAACTCAAGAAAGAGGGAAAGGACGTAGCGGGTCTGTTCAAAGAAATGAAGCAGCTCTCGAACCGTATCAAGGAGCTCGACGCGGAAGTGGGCGAAATTGAAGTTGAGCTCAGAAACGTGCTTCTCGGCATCCCTAACGTGCCTAACAAGGACGTTCAGGAAGGCCTTGATGACACAGCTAATGTGGAGCTCCGCAAAGTAGGAGAACCGCGTGTGTTTGACTTTGAGGCAAAAGCTCACTGGGACATCGGTGAGGCTCTCGATATTCTCGACTTCGAGAGAGCCGGAAAGCTTTCCGGAGCAAGGTTCACAGTTTATAAAGGCCTCGGCGCAAAGCTCGAGAGGGCAGTTATCAATTTCATGCTCGACCTCCACACCGAGGAGCAGGGTTACACAGAGATACTGCCGCCGTTCATGGTGAATCGTGAATCCATGACAGGCACCGGTCAGCTCCCTAAGTTCGAAGACGACATGTTCTATCTGCCGGCGAAGGATTTCTTCCTCATTCCTACAGCAGAGGTGCCTGTTACGAACCTCAGAGCCAAGGAGATAATCCCGATGGAAGAGCTGCCGGTATACTACACGGCTTATACACCTTGCTTCCGCAAGGAGGCAGGCTCTGCGGGAAGAGATACAAGAGGTCTCATCCGCCAGCATCAGTTCAACAAGGTGGAGATGGTCAAGCTCACTACACCGGAGACTTCATATGAGGAACTCGAGAAGCTTACGAATGATGCTGAAGAAGTGCTGAAGAGACTCGGTATCCCATACAGAGTAGTAAGACTTTCAACGGGCGACCTCGGATTCAGCTCTGCAATGACATACGACATCGAAGTATGGATGCCAAGCTACGGCAGATACGTTGAGATCTCAAGCTGCTCTGACTTCGAAGACTTCCAGGCAAGACGTGCGAATATCCGCTTCAAGAGAGACAAGGATACTAAGCCTGAATTCGTTCACACTCTGAACGGATCCGGCCTTGCAGTAGGACGCACGGTAGCAGCCATTCTTGAGAACTTCCAGCAGGAAGACGGCAGCGTGGTGATCCCAGAAGCCCTCAGACCTTACATGGGCGGCCGTGATGTGATAAAATAAATCCAACAGTTTTATATCGCAGACAAGAAAGGCTTAGGTGAACGATCATGAGAAGAACCGCAAAATCTATAGCAATTGTCCTGGCTGCAGTTATGATCTTTACGATGTTCCCGCTGACGGCATCGGCTGCTTCAAACAAACCGGGAAAGGTAAAGATCAAATCCTTCAAAGTCAGCAGCGTATCAACTTTTTCAAATACTGCAACTGTAACGATCAAGTGGAAAAAGGCAAGCAAGGCCACCGGATACTGGGTCTATGAGCGCCAGCCGGACGGCAGCTGGAAACTCCTTAAGAAACTCGGAAAGAGGTACGCCGGGATCAGGATCTACAGTGTGTATGCCGGTCAGAGAGCTTTCAAAGTAAGAGCTGTCCGTAAGGTGAAGAAAAAAACATACAAAGGCTCGTTCTCTGCGGTTAAGTCCAAGTTCATCGCAAGTCCGCTGACTTTGGAACAGTTAAGCAGGATCGAGGGGGAACCTACCGAGGAAACCGGTGCTAATGCTCTCGGTACGCTAAAAACCAGCATCAAAGGCAACAATATAAAAATGATTCAGTATGCTGGCTCACTGAACAGCGAAGATATAAACAAGTTTTTCACTGATTTAGATAAAAATAAATTGATTGAACTATGCAGAACTGCCAGACTTGACGGTGGCATCACAGGGGTCACCGTCACTGTAGTTCTGAACTGTAATGGCTCAGACGTGAGGACGGAAACATATCATGAGTGATTATTTCTGATCACGAGTCAAAAAAGATAAAAGCTGCCTGACAATAGCCTAAAGGCTATTGTCAGGCAGTTTATTTTAATAGCCGGTACCGACTTTGACCTGGCCTTCATCGTCAACACCGGTGATCGCTTCGCCGGCCTCAAGTATTGCCGAGATATGGCTTACGACTTCCATTGACAGGATCTCACCCGGGCAGGCTATAGGTGTGCCCGGCGGATATGTGACTATTGGATCGTAGAGGACGCGGCCAACAGCTTCATAGAGAGGAACATATTCGCCTTCGACAGGAACATTTGCATAGTCGAGGACTATGTCTTCGAAGGAGCGCGGGGTGCGGTCGATATGGGTGCCGACTCCGTAACCTGAAGCGATGTCCTGAAGTGCCTCGAGCAGGTGTTCATAGTCGCTTCTTATGTTGCCCGCTCCTGTCATGAGAAGCACGTATTCTCCGTGAACCATTTCGGAAATGATGCCTCTGTACCGGAGCTCTTTGTCGAGCCGCTCACCCGAGAGCCCGAGCTCGGACATGCTGAGGTTGATCTTGGTCGGGTCAGGGCCTTCCCTGTATCTGTAGAGAGGGAAGACGTCTTCATCCTGCGCGCCGGAGCCCTTTGTTCCGCTGCCCCTGACCACTGTGAGCCCGTTTATCCTTGAAGCGCCTTTGTAGAAACCGCGGAGATCTTCCTTCCAGGCGCTGACTATCTCGCTCCATTTGCTCCGCATTATCTTTTCATTTATATCAAGGCTCGCCATAAGAAGGTATGACGGGCTGGTAGTCTGCACCATGCGGAGGGCTTCGCTGACTGCGTCTATGTCGACCGAATCGCCGCAGATATTGAGAATGCCGCTTCCCGTAAAGCTGAGCAGAGTCTTGTGCGTGCTGTTGACGACGATATCTGCGCCAAGGGATTCTGCCGCGTGCTTCAGATGAGGCACATATAAACCTTCTTCGCGTGCCTGCCGGGCATCATAGTCGAAAAACTTCAGATGAGCGCCATGCGCCTGATCCACGATAAGCAGCATGCCGTGGTCGTGAGCGACATCTGCCAGGACGGATATGTCGCTGAGCATGCCGCAGTAGTTAGGACTTGTAATGAGTACAGCCGAAGCGTCAGGATTCTCATCACATGCGGCCTCGAGTTCGTAAGGGGAGATCTCAGCCGCGATATTATAATCCGGATCTGTCTCCGGGCGGATGTATACAGGGTTGATGCCGCCGAGTCTGAGCGCGCTGAAAGCGGCGTGGTGGGAGTTGCGTCCCAGGATGAGTTTACCGCCGACCGGAACACTCGAAATGATCGCCGCGATAAGGCCCGCGCTGGAGCCGTTCACAAGCAGCTCCGTATGGCGGACGCCATACAGCTCTGCGTAGTTATCCATGACATTACGCAGAGCGCCGCGCGGGCTGAACAGCGAGTCCGCCCCCGGTATCTCCGTTATGTCATAAGCGGCGGTATTTTTCAGGAGCTGCCCGTAGCTCGCTTCATCAAAAAGCGTGCTGCGGCCTTTATGCCCCGGCATGTGAAACGAAATATTGCCGGCCTCCGCATTCTTTTTCAGAAAATCCGCGATCGTATAGTCTTTCATAGTGACATCCTTTTAAAGTCGTACTTATGAGGATAACAATTTTCTAATAGATTATAGCATGCAGTTTCCATTTACGAAAACTTCGGCGGATATGCGGAGCGATAATTAGCGGGTTCGAAGTGCCGGTGCGAGCACTGTGCAGGAGCCGCCGGGATTTCCGAGAGAGGCCGCAGGTGAGCGGCCGGAACGAGACTCGCAAGCGAAGCGTCAGAGCCGTTCCCCGCGAAGCAAGGCCGAACGAGCAGAAATCCCCGGCGACGGAACACGCGAGCAAAGGCACTTCGAACCCGCCTTGCATCTTAAAAGGAACAGCTTTGTATCGTTATGTTTTTGGCAATTATGCATTTTCAATTTAAATGGTATATAATATTTAGGCTGTCAGACAGCGCCATTCTTTTGTTGCGCAAAAGATTAGCATAAATCATTAAATGGCGCTGAAAAACACATTAAGCACTAGTTACCGTAGAAAAAGATATTTATGTGAAAGGAGTTTCTAAAAGGGATGAGCCAAAGGAAACATTTGCCGAGCATCCATGTTCCGCATCACAAAAATACGGCCGCATGCGAGACCGTAACGATGCCGATACCGGATGAAGTAAGCATCAGCATGTCCCAGAACATCGGCGCTCCTTGTCAGCCTCTCGTAGAGAAGGGTGATTATGTGAAGGTAGGACAGAGGATCGGAGACGTACAGGCCTTTGTCAGCGCACCTATCTTCTCGAGCGTCAGCGGAACCGTAAAGTCGATCGACAAGGTCCGCGGTTCAATGGGCGGCTTTGAAACTCACATAGTAATCGAGCCGGACAAAAAGCAGGAGGTCAGCGAAGAAGTTCAGATACCTGTCATCAACAGCTTTGAGGATTTCGTCAAAGCTGCAAGAGACAGTGGTATGGTAGGTCTGGGAGGAGCTTCCTTCCCGACTCACGTAAAGCTGAATCCTAAGAACCTCGATGAGTGTGAGTATCTGGTGGTCAACGCAGCAGAGTGCGAGCCGTTTATCACCACAGACAACAGAGAAATGGTAGAGAACGGTCAGGATGTTCTCGACGGAATGAAGATGATCATGAAGTGGCTGAATCTCAAGAAGGGATTCATCGGCGTCGAGACAAACAAACCTGATGCGATCGCAAACCTCAAGAGACTGATCGAACAGAACGAGATCAAGGATATCGAGATCGTTCCGCTTCCGTCCAGCTACCCGAAGGGTGCTGAGCGTGTACTCGTTTACGAAGTCACAGGTAAGACGATGAACGCGGGCGTACTCCCTGCACAGCTCGGAGTCATTCTTGACAACGTTTCGACTATCGGTGTTATGGCTGAGTACTTCAAGACCGGAATGCCTGTAGTAAGAAGAAGAGTCACGGTCGACGGTGATGCTGTTACAGAACCTAAGAACGTGTATGTTCCGATCGGCACAAGGATCGCAGATGTAGTTGAATTCTGCGGCGGCTACAAAAAGGAGCCTCGCAAGATCATCATGGGCGGACCTATGATGGGAAGAGCTACAAAGTCTGACGAATCCCCTACAATGAAGAACACGTCGGCTATTCTTTGCTTCAGCCAGGAAATGGCAGGAGTCAAGGAAGAGACAGCTTGTCTCAACTGCCAGCGCTGCCACACAGCCTGCCCGTTCGGCCTTATGCCTAGCATCTTCGCCGATGCGTATGAGGCAAAGGATGTAGACAAGCTCAACAGATTCAACGTTATGCAGTGCATGGAGTGCGGCAGCTGCTCGTACACATGTCCTGCAAGACGCCCGCTTGCTCTGACTAACAAGCTGGCAAAGATGATGGTAAAGGAGGCATCGAAGTAATATGGATAATAAGTTTCATACTAATTTGATCGTATCCTCCTCGCCGCATATCGTTACGGAATCGGATACCACAAGGCTGATGGGATCGGTGCTTCTTGCACTCGCTCCTGCATGGATCGCCAGCATTTACATCTTCGGCTTCAGAGCCCTGCTGCTGTCGGTCGTATGCGTAGCGGCCAGCGTACTCTTCGAGTACCTTTTCAATGTAATCACTCATAAAAAACAGACGGTTGGAGATCTTTCCGCTGCTCTTACGGGACTGCTGATCGCGTTCAACGTACCTTCAAGCTTCCCGCTCTGGCAGGCGATCATCGGATGCCTCTTCGCTATCGTAGTAGTAAAGGGCCTCTTCGGCGGTATCGGAAAGAACTTCTCGAACCCTGCTATCACAGCACGTATTTTCCTGTTCATCTCGTTCTCAGCCAACATGTCAACATGGCCTCTGACGAGACTCGCAGAATCCACTGATGCAGTTACAGGACCTACACCTCTTGCTCTTTATGCAGAGGGAAGCCAGGATCAGATCCCTGATCTCCTGCACCTGTTCCTCGGATTCCACGGCGGTTCGACCGGAGAAGTCTGTGCACTCGCACTGCTGATCGGCGGCATCTATCTGATCGCCCGCAAGGTCATCAGCCCGATCATCCCTTGTGCTTTCATAGGCACTGTATTCGTGTTCGGACTGATCGCTACAGGAAGCCCATACTGGGCACTCTTCCACGTGCTCTCCGGCGGCGTCATGCTCGGTGCTTTCTTCATGGCTACCGACTATGTCACATCGCCAAAGCTGCCTCTTGGCCAGCTTCTGTTTGGCATCGGCTGCGGAATCATCACGATGAGCATCAGGCTCTTCGGTTCGTATCCTGAAGGTGTTTCCTTCTCGATCCTGCTGATGAACATCTGCACACCGCTGCTCAACAACCTGTCCTACAAGTTCTACCTGAAGGAGGGAGGTGCTAAGAATGGAAAATAAAAACAGTGCATTCAAGGAATTCATCTCGCCTATCCTCGTGCTTGTAGTGATATGCTTCGTTACAACATTCCTGCTGGCATTCACATACGGCGTAACGGCACCTATCATTGCCGAGAATACAGCCAAGGCTGCCAGCGAGGCACGTATGGAGCTCCTGCCTGACGCAGACAACTTCAGCCCTTCGGACGCAAACCCATATATCCTCGAGGATGGAAAGGTCTATGTAGAGGACTGCTATGTTGCCGACAACAAAGCAGGCATGGTTGTCACAGTAAAGACCAACTCCTATGGCGGAATGCTCACAGCCATGGTCGGAATCGACAAGGACGGAGCGATCACCGGAGTAAAGGTCACAGATCACGCAGACACACCGGGCGTAGGTACCAAGGCACATGATGCCGGACATCTTTCGCAGTACGTCGGACTCACTGAGCTTACGAGCGACCAGGTCAAGAGCGATTCATCCGTTCAGCACGTGACCGGAGCATCCGTATCCTCGGGAGCTATCCACAAAGCTGTATACTGCGCACTTGCTCAGTTTGACGCGATGGGAGGTGTTAAGTAATGGAAAAGAAAAGTAAGCTCTCGATACTGACTAACGGTATCATCAAGGAGAACCCTACACTGGTACTCCTGCTCGGAACTTGCCCGTTCCTCGCTACATCTTCATCGCTGATCAACGCGCTCGGAATGGGACTTTCGGCAACAGCCGTACTGATTTGTTCCAACATCGTTATTTCGATGCTGCGTAAAGTTATTCCTGACAAGGTCAGGATCCCTTGCTACATCGTAGTAATCGCCGGATTCGTAACACTGGTACAGTTCGTGCTCCAGGCTTACGCTCCGGACATCAATAAGGCACTGGGAGTATTCATCCCTCTGATCGTAGTAAACTGCATCATCCTCGGCCGTGCTGAGGCGTTTGCGAACAAGAACTCCGTAGTCGATTCCGCACTTGACGGTATCGGTATGGGTATCGGATTCACACTCGCTCTCGCAGCCATGGGAGCTATCAGAGAACTTCTGGGAACAGGCTGCCTCCTTGGCTTCACTATCATCCCGAACTTCTCGATCGGCTTCTTCAATCTCCCTCCGGGCGGATTCTTCGTATTCGGAGTGCTGATTGCGATCATGCAGGCCGCTACAAAGGGTAAGGCTCTCAAGGCTAAAGGCTTCAGCTGCGGACTCTGCCCGATGTACAACTCGTGCAATACTGCAGAAGCCAATGAGGAAGTTGCAGCTGCTAAGGCTGCTAAGGCAGTATAGGAAGGAGGACAGACATGATAGTAAATCTTATAGTAATCTTCATGGGAATAGTCCTCGTTAACAACTTCGTACTGTCCCAGTTCCTCGGAATCTGCTCGTTCCTCGGAGTATCAAACAAGATGAGCTCATCAGTCGGTATGGGCGGCGCGGTAGTCTTCGTAATGGTTATCGCCGAACTCGTTACATGGCCTGTAATGCAGCTCCTCAACAAATTCGAGATCGGATATCTGCAGACTGTAGTATTCATTCTCGTAATCGCCGCACTCGTACAGTTCGTTGAGATGTTCATGAAGAAGTACCTGCCTGCTCTTCAGAAGGCGCTCGGTATCTTCCTCCCGCTCATCACTACAAACTGCGCAATTCTCGGTGCGACGATCAACGCAATAAGTTATGGTTATTCCTACGTTGAGTCCGTAGTATATGCTTTCGGAGCAGGCGTCGGCTACATGGTAGCCATGGTCCTCTTCGCAGGCATCCGTGAGGAGAAGCTCAACAACATGGATGCTATCCCTACACCTTTCAAGGGTGTCGGAATCATCCTCGTTGCTGCTTCCATCATGGCACTTTCGTTCATGGGCTTCACAGGGATGTTCCAGTAAGGAGGTAGAAAGATGAGTGGAGTAATGACACCTGTACTGTTAGTAGCAGTCATCGGTCTCGTCTGCGCCGGCCTTCTGGTATTCGCATCCAAGGTATTCCATGTAGCGGTAGACGAGAGAGTAACCCAGGTCAGAGAGGTGCTTCCTGGCGCTAACTGCGGCGGCTGCGGATTCGCAGGCTGCGACGACTATGCGTCAAACCTCGTTGCTGACGAATCACTGCCTTGCACAAAGTGCTCCCCGGGCGGAGCTGCTGTTGCGGCACAGATCGCCGATATCCTCGGAAGATCTGCCGGAGCATCAGAGCCTCAGGTAGCACAGGTAATGTGCAACGGCACATGCGAAGCATCCCGCACTGTCCTCGAGTGGCAGGGTATGCAGTCCTGCAAGGGCGCTAAGGGATGGTTCACATCACCAAACGCTTGCATGTACGGATGTATCGGACTTGGCGACTGCGCTAATGCATGCCAGTTCGATGCTATCGGTGTTGTCGACGGTGTTGCCAGAGTCAACAGAGAAAACTGCGTGGCTTGCGGCGCGTGCGTAGGCGCTTGCCCGCAGAAGATCATCAAGCTCGTACCAAAGAAGAATCAGGTACATGTTCTGTGCTCATCCACAGACAAGGGCGCTGTTGCACGCAAGAACTGCGACAATGCTTGTATCGGATGCATGAAGTGCACCACAGTCTGCAACTTCGACGCTATCCATGTAGAGGACTTCCTCGCAAGGATCGATGCAGACAAGTGCAAGAGCTGCGGACTTTGCGCAGCTATCTGCCCGACAGGCGCCATCAACAGCTTCAAGAAGCTGCCTAAGAAGGAGCAGGCAGAGAAGGTCGCTGCAGCAAAGAAAGCTAAGGCTGCTGCCGCTAAGGAAGCAGAGAAAGCCAAAGCTGCCGCACAGGCATAATGCTATAAAGAATTATGAAAAGCCTCGATCTCAGGACCGGGGCTTTTTTTCATGCCAGCTGATCAATGTGCCGGTCAGCATACATTATCTCCGCAGGCCGGTATCATACCGCCGTAGCTGACACGGCACAGCTTTCCCGACTCACAAATATAGAGATCATCCGCCAGTATCTCATTTTCCCTGACTACGGAACGGTTTGCAGAACGCACCAGATCTGCCAGCTCCTGAGGATCCTGATCCTCAACTTTTATGAGTATCAGCTCGTGGACGGAAGACGGCAGTACATAAAAGTCGCCTCCAAGCAGTTCGCAGATACGATCCATAATACCCGGGTAAAACAAGGTGCCGGCTCCCCAGAAAAAACCTGAGTTGGTGAGCACAAATCCCGGGCCGGCTCCTGCCGGCACCCTTCCGGACGGCTTCTCAAGAAGATTCTCACATTCTTCTGTACCCTGCATGACAGAGTCTCCGAGATCATGTAATACCGCCGGATAATTCTCCATGGTATTTTTTATTGCTTTGTCAAAGATCTCATCTCCCGTCAGTTTGTGATCCTTCATGAGGGCATCCGTTATCACTGCTCCGTATTCACCGCGTCCAATCTCGGCAATGTATACGAAGCCGCAGCCCAGCTCACGGAAAGGTATCCCCTTCAGATACTCTTTGTTTCTGCTTTTATTCAGCATCCTTACTCTAAGGCTTTCCGTATCATCAAGCATGCAGAAAGAATCACGTGCGAGAAGATCCGCCATGTCCAGACTGCGTACTGCTGTTTCCACAGCCTGGTGTGAGAGGTCTGCGATAGAAGTCCCGTCCTTATAGGCCATATAAAAATCCTCAACGTAGAATGTAGGAGCGCAGTTCAGCCCCTCTTTTTTAAATAGCAAGCCATTTAATTCACCGCGCTGAGCCTTGTTTACTTTACGCTCTTCTATCTCCATATCGACCGGACCGGATTCGCAGAGCGCGCTGCGGCAAAGCGATACAAATTCCTTTTTGAAACCCAAAAGATCCAACATTTAATTCTCCTTTCCGTTAAAAAAGCTGTGCTGTGGGCTCACAGTAGTCCTTTGGGGCATCGACTGTCAAATTACAGAAAAGAACAGGGTTTGGCCTGTGATTGCAAGGTGTTTGAGCATTTTTCAAACAGGCGCAGTGGGATCCATGTCGAAAAGAGTGCAAATAATGCCGGAAAAAGGTCCGCCAAAAATGCTTGCCGGCTGTGCTTGAAGAAATAAGTCTTTGTTTGTAAAATAGGGGACGAAAGCGGTCTGTAAAACCGGCCGCAGTAATTGAAAAAAGGAGATCTGTTAAATGATCGATGAATATATAAAGGCTCTTAAGACCGGAGAAAAAGAATACAAGTCCAGGCTTGCAGCAGGGGAATATCCATATCTGCCTGCACTTGATGATATCTGTCATGATCATGAAACCATGCCTCAGAGGAGCATGGGGCTTCTTGAGATCCCGGTAGATCTGATCACCGGCACAAAGACCCGTGCCAGGCAGAATTCATTTGCACCTGATTTCATGCCTCTGCTTGATGCGGATACAGAGTTTGCTTCCAAGTGGAGCAACCTTTACCAGGCCCAGCTCAGCGAGGGTTTCAACAGTCCTATAAAAGCATATGAATACCTGCACAGATTCTATGTACAGGAAGGCAACAAGCGTGTATCAGTCAGCAGGTTCCTTGAAATGCCGACTATCATGGCGGAAGTTATCAGGATAATACCACCGGCGGATGTGATGAGTGAGAATCCTGTCTATGCCGAGTTCCTGGATTTTTACAGAGTTGCACCAATATATGATATCGTCTGCGAGGAACCGGGGACTTATGCTGAGATCGCGGAGCTTCTTGGAAGAAGCATCGGCAAGGATGCAGAGCCTTGGTCTGACGAGCTTGTAATGGATCTGAAATCGGCTTACTGGAGGTTCTGCAAAGTGATCAGGACTCTTCAGGGAAAGATGCCGTCAATGGCACTCGGCGATGCTTTTCTGGTGTACCTGAGGGTGTTCACGGGCGATGCGCTGGCTGCACAGCCTGAAAAAGAAATGGAAAAGAAGCTCAAGAGTATACGCAATGAGCTCGTGATAACACATAACAAGGACAAGGTCGCTCTCGTGGAATCGTCAGAGGAGGCGGTGAATGCCGGCAGTCTGATAACAAAGGCTGAAAAACTTGTTACAGGACCGGATTCGCTGCTGAGCAAGGTGATCCCGGCGGTTGCTTATTCGAGGAAGAATCCGCTGAAGGCTGCGTTTATTTATGATAAATGGCCTGAAAACTCAAACTGGTTCTTTGACCACGAAGAGGGACGCCGTTACCTGGAAAAAACATATGACGGTATAGTCAAAACAGAGATATTCGTTATTAGCCGGGAAGACTCAAAAACCGGAGAGAAGGGATATGCTTCCTTCGATGATGCAGTTGAAAAGGCAGTCTCGTGGGGCGCCGATGTAGTGTTCACACCTTCTGTCAGGCAGGCTAATGATACCTTGCGTGCGGCTATCAAATATGACAATGTAAGGTTCCTGAACTGCTCTATCAACCTGGCACACCAGTCAGTGCGCACGTATTTTGCAAAGCTGTATGAAGCCAAATTCCTTGCGGGCATGGTGGCAGGAGCGGCAGCTGCAGCAGATGGTTCGCACAGGATCGGCTACTGCTCAGGCATGCCTGTTTACGGCACGATAGCCTGCATCAACGCCTTTGCTATTGGTGCGGCCATGGTCGACCCGGATGTAAAGATACATCTTGACTGGTCCAGAAAGCAGGATGCCCACTGGTGGTGGGACATGGTTGACTCCGGGCTCCACGTCCTTTCCGCTTTTGATTCGCTTCACAACACCGATGGAAGCAGCGCTTACGGAGTCTGTACCGTCGAAAGATGTGCCCCGGGAGAGGGCAACGACCTGTCAGGTACATGCCTTATCACGAATCTCGCGGCACCGGTCTACAGATGGGGCAAGTTATACGAGATAATCGTCAGGACGATAATAGAGGGCACATACAGCTCCAGTGCGGTAGACAAAAAGGACCGTGCCACAAACTACTGGTGGGGCATGATCTCAGGCGCCGTGGACATAGAACTGTCAGAAAACATTTCACCATATACGAAGAAGCTAGTGGAGGTACTTCGCCGTGACATAATCGGTGCAAACTTCAACCCGTTTGATGGTGAGCTGCGCAGCCAGGAAGGCATTGTAAGACACGCAGATGATGCACCTCTTACGAGCATGGATGTGATCACCATGGACTGGCTCAATGAGAACGTGATAGGGGAGATCCCTAAGATAGACGCGCTGGATGATGAAGCCAAAGCAACTGTAAAATACAGCGGAGTAGAGAAGTCGAAGACGACAGACAGATAACTGTCGTAGCTTCGCAAAGACGGGATGAAAATACTGCTGATATCTGATACTGAAGAGAAGTTCCTCTGGGAAGCCTGGACTAAAACGACTGCTGATAAACTGGCAGACGTTGACCTTGTGCTGTCTGCGGGCGATCTGAACCATTTATACCTCGAGTTTATCGTGACGATGCTGAACGTTCCTCTTGTTTATGTCCGCGGCAATCATGACGGATATTATGATGAGGCTCCGCCGGAAGGCTGCGATGATGCAGACGGCAAAGTAGTGGAAGTGACATGCGGAAGAGGCTCTTCGAAACGGAATGTAAGAATACTCGGGCTTGGCGGATCAATGCGCTACAAAGATGACGCTTCAGATATGTATACTGAAGAAGAGATGCATGAGCGCGTCAGAAAAGCAGAGCGTGTGATCAGAAAACGCAGACTTGCCGGATCTCTCAGGAGCATGATAAGCCCGGCCTCAAAAAGCGGAGCTGATAAACCGGAGACCGACTTTGACATACTTCTTACCCACGCGCCATGCCGCGGCTACGGAGATCTGGACGACCTGCCTCACCGCGGCTTCGAATGCTTCAATTATCTCTTAAATAAATACAGCCCGCAGCTTCATTGCTACGGGCATGTCCATCGGGAATATGGCATGATCGACAGACAGATAAGACATCCTTCGGGAACGCTGCTCGTAAACGGCAGCGGCTACCAGATCATCGATTTCTAGATGCTTTGATGGCTTTATCCATCTTGCGCTCGGCGTCACGTTTGGCCTGGGCTTCGCGCTTGTCGTAGTTCTTCTTGCCTCGCGCCAGTCCGAGCTCGATCTTGCATCTGCCGTTTTCATCCAGATAAACAGACAGCGGAATAAGAGTCAGACCCTGCTGCGTTTTGACTATACCGTACAGTTTGTTTATCTCTTTTTTATGCATCAAAAGAGTGCGGACCCTGAGTGGATCTACGTTGTAGCGGTTGCCCTGTTCATAAGGTGCGATGTGCATGCCTGTCAGCACGAGCTCGCCTTTGCTCGTGATCTTGGCATAACTCTCCTTGATGCTGCAGGAGCCCTTGCGGATCGATTTGATCTCGGTACCTGTAAGCACGATCCCCGCTTCAAAGCGGTCCTCGATTATATAATCGTGGAAAGCTTTCTTGTTATTCGCGACTGTCTTACGTGAACGCTTTGCCAAGTTTTACTCTTTTCTGTCTTTAAAACCTCTGGATCTTGTTGAACGGGAAGAGTCTTATTATGACTTTGCCTTTTATGCTTTCCGCCGGAACATCACCTACTTCTTTGCGCCTTGAATCTACACTGCCGGCACGGTTGTCACCCATGCAGAAGTATGTGCCTTCAGGCACTGTGTAAGTCTCACCTTCGAGAGGTATCTCGAATGCAGGAGTATATCCGTCCTTCAGGTAGTCTTCGTTATAGGCCTCTCCGTTGATATACAGCTGATTGTCCTTGATCATTATTTCGTCTCCCGGCAGCCCGATGACGCGCTTTATGAGCAGCTTATCCTTGCCGGAATCCTCGTTGACCAGACTGCTCTGGAAAATAATGATATCACCGCGTTCAGGCCCGTGGTTTCTGTAAGCCAGCCTGTACATTATCATATAGTCATTTTCACGGAGAGTATCCTCCATCGAAGTCTGTTTAACGATCGTAGGCCTGATGAAAAACAGGACCGCGGATGCCAGAAGTACGGCGATAATAATATCTATCAGAAGGCTCTTGAAAAAGCTTCCTGCTTTCTGACCGGCTGTAGGTTTCTCGGCGTGTTCACCAATGGCGGCACCGTTCCAGAAATCCTTGCGGTCCTCTTCGTTCATTGTTGTTTTCAGATTACTTGTCTTGTATCTGTCTGATCTCATTGTCTTATCCTTTTAAAATCTCGTTGAATCTTGCAGGGGCAGGAGCTTCAAAAGCTTTACCGCCCAGATATCCCAGAACTTCCGATCCGGAAACAGAGTCTGAGAACCCGATCCTGCACGCGTGCAGAAGCTGTGTCGAAAGGCCAAAGCGTTCGCGCACATACCTGTTTACCGGAACTGCTCCGGGCACTGCATATTTGCTGTCTCCGATCAGAGGGTGCCCCGTGCTTGCTAAGTGAGCTCTTATCTGGTGAGACCTTCCGGTAACGAGTTCCACCTCACACAGTGTAGCTTTTAGTCCGCTGCCGAAGTTCAGTACCTTCAGAGGGCGTACTATGGTCTCGACCTTCTTTCCGTCACTGCCATCCAGTATCTTCACCTTGTTTGAGGCCGAATCTTTTACAAGCGAGCCTCCAAGATGAAGGTCCTCTTTGATCACACCGCAGGCGATGGTCATGTAGAACTTGCTTATCTCATCATCTCTGATCATGCGGGTCAGTTCCCGCGTCGACGCAGCGGTCTTGCCGAAAAGAACGATGCCCGTAGTGTTGCGGTCAAGCCTGTTCACGGGTGCAGGCGCGAATACCTTCTCGCTGCGCGGATCATAAGCGCCTGATGCGATGAGATAGTCCTTGACCTGATTGGCAAGATGATCTTTCTTTTCGTGAGAGTCACCGTGCGTCAGCAGACCGAAAGGCTTGCTCACTATCAGCACTTCATCATCCTCGTAAATGATCCTGAACGTGCGCTTCGCTTTTGCGGCAGTTGTTCCGGATCCCGCACCAAATGCACCCTTACTGCGCGTGAGTTTCTCAAAAACTTCGTCGGACAGATAGAGTGTAAGGACCTCTCCCTCATTCAGAATATATGACTCATTCCTGCGCTTTGCATCGACTTTGACGTCTTTGCGGATGATCCTGTAGATCTCGCTCAGGGAAGCTCCGGGGAGATACTTTCTCAGGAACCGGTCCAGCCTGCGTCCGGCATCATTTGTGGTGATCGGGATTTCTCTCATAACAGCACTTATTCTACCACGAGGAGGCATCTTCCTCAACACAGATACATTGCAAATGCGGATAACTGCAAGTATACTTAATAAGGATAAAGCAAATGCATCTCAGTACGGAGAGCAGAGCGGCGGCGCCTCAGGGCGGAAAAAAAGGAGAGCAAAATGCTTAACGATTATAACCTTACAATGCTGACGGATTTCTATGAGATCACGATGGCAAACGGATACTTCAACTCGGATATCAGGGATGCGGAAGCGTGCTTCGATGTATTCTTCAGACGCGTACCTGACGGCGGCGGCTTCGCGATAATGGCAGGACTTGAACAGATCATCGCCTATATGAAGCGCCTCAGCTTCACCGAAGAAGACACCGATTATCTCAGAAGCAAAAACTGCTTCAGCGAGGAATTCCTGCAGTTCCTCAGGGACTTCAAGTTCAAGTGTGACGTATGGGCGGTGCCTGAAGGCTACCCGATCTTTCCGCATGAACCGGTCATGATCGTAAAAGGACCGCTGATTCAGGCGCAGTTCGTAGAGTCTTTCATCCTGATGCAGTTCAACCATCAGAGCCTGATCGCTACCAAATCCAACCGTATCGTAAGATCTGCCCAGGGCAGACCGGTCATGGAGTTTGGTACAAGACGTGCGCATGGCGCTGATGCAGCGGTATACGGTGCAAGAGCATCCTATATCGCAGGATGTGTCGGTACAGCATGCACTATCGCTGACCGCAACCATCATGTTCCGGCTCTCGGCACTATGGCACACAGCTGGGTGCAGAGCTTTGACACAGAGTATGAGGCATTCTACAAATATACAGAACTTTATCCTCAGAATGCGACTCTGCTGATCGACACATACAATGTACTCAAGTCCGGACTTCCTAACGCCATCAAGGTGTTCAAGGAGCTCAAGCCTGAAAAGATGGGTGTCCGTATCGATTCCGGAGATATCACATATCTGACAAGAGAGTGCCGCAAGGTGCTCGATGCAGAGGGCCTTCCGGACTGCAAGATCGTCATCAGCAACTCCCTCGATGAATACATCATCAGAGACGTTATCCTGGAAGGTGCGCAGATCGACTCCTTCGGAGTAGGCGAAAGACTGATCACAGCAAGATCGGAACCGGTATTCGGCGGAGTATACAAGCTGTCGGGTATCTGGAAAGACGGTACCCTGGTGCCTAAGATGAAGATCTCCGAGAACATCGAGAAGATCACCAACCCGGGATTCAAGAAAGTCGTCAGATTCTACGGAAATGACCACGGAAAGGCAATTGCGGATCTCATCATGCTTAGAGACGAGCCTATTCCGGACGGCAGACCGTTCGAGATATTTGATCCTAATGCTGTGTGGAAACGCAAGGTCGTATATGACTACACAGCAGTCGAACTCCTCGTGCCTATCTTTGAGAAGGGCGAGCTGGTATACGAAGAACCGGATATCGATCAGATCAAGGCGACATGCACAGAGCAGGTAGATAAGCTCTGGGGAGAATTCCTCAGATTCGAGAATCCGCAGACTTACTATGTCGACCTCAGTAAACCGCTCTGGAATCTCAAGCACGATCTCCTCAACAAATACGGTTCGTCCAATCTTTAATCAGTAAGACTACATGCAGGCCTCTTCGTGTCAGAGGGGCCTGCTTCTGTTAATACGGAGATGAGAATGAGCAGAGTTAGGATCTACGGTACCATCGGTCCTGCGTGCAGAGACAGAGAAATACTTAAGCAGATGTTTCGGGAGGGAATGGACGGAGTTCGTCTCAATCTTTCCCATACTTCGCTTGAAGAAGGATCAGCTCTGATCGAAGACTGTCACCGTGCGGCGCGTGAATGCGGGATCAGTCCCGAACTGCTGATAGATATGCAGGGACCCGAACTGCGGGTCGGGATCATGAAAAACCCGGCTGAACTGAACGAAGGGGAGCTGATCGGAACCGGTGATATCCCTTTTCCTGAAGCGGTGAAAAATGTTCTCGAAGACGGTGATCCCGGTCAGGAGATACTGCTGGATGACGGGAAAATATTGCTCAAAACCGAGTATTCTTCATACTTGCGTGGTATATGCCTCCGGGTCATTCGCGGAGGCATTCTGGAGAGCAGAAAAAGCGTTGCGCTGCCGGGACGTACTTTTCATACTCCGGCAATGACAGAGAACGACAGGGATCAATTAAAAAGAGCAAAGGAATATGGTGTGACTGCTGTTATGCAGCCATTTGTCCGCAGCAGGGAGGATCTTATAGAGGTGAGGGATGCGCTTGATCACTCAGGATGTAACGACATTCGCCTGCTGGCAAAGATCGAAAACAGAGACGGAATGGACAGACTAAAAGAGCTTATACCGCACTGCGATGAGATAGTGATCGCCAGAGGAGATCTGGGGAATTCAATGGATCTCTGGGAACTGCCGGCGGTCCAGAAGCACATTTCCGCAGTCTGCCGGGAGGCCGGCAGAGACTTTATGGTCGTGACCCAAATGCTGGACTCCATGATGCACAGGCAGGTCCCGACCCGGGCTGAAGTCAGCGACATCTTCAACGCTGTCATGGACGGAGCATCATCTGTAATGGTCACCGGCGAAACAGCTGCAGGAGATTATCCGGTCCTGGCCATACGCTATCTTTATAAAACAGTGCGTGAGGCTGAGGTGTTCAGGTCTTTATAAACTATCAGTTATCAGTAAGGATGCATGGGAAGAAAGAGAGGTAATCAGTATGCTTCACGAGGTTTGTTTCGATTCGTACAACAAAAGAGATAAAGTGTACGGCTGGGTATATGTACCGGCAGCACCGCCTGCGGGTATCATCCAGCTGGTCCATGGATTCGGTGAACACTCGCGCAGATATCTGCACATGATAGTTTCCTTCATGGATGCGGGCTTCATTGTGGCTGCTGACGATCATGTCGGCCACGGCAAGACTGCGATGGAGAATGACTGCTGGGGCGACTGGGGAGATCAGGGTCCGCATACGATGATGGAGGACGAATACACTTTCACCAGGCTGGTAAAAGAGATGTATCCTGACCTGCCTTACTTCATGTTCGGACACAGCATGGGATCGTTCATCGCACGAGACTACATAGCCAAGTACGGAAATGAGCTCGATGGAGTGACACTTTGCGGTACTTCGGGAGAATTCCCGGGACTGGACAACAGCATCGAATATATCAAAAAGCTTGTTGATGCAGGCAAGGGCACGGAAGCTGATCCTGATGTAGGTGCAGTCATGATGGGGTGGATGTTTGCTCGCTGCGATGAGGGTGTGAAGCTCGGAAACGAGTGGATCTGTCATGATGAATACGTGCAGAAAGACCACGCTGCGGATCCGTTCGATGCATTCACAAAGCCTACAAGCAACAGATCCTTCCTGGATTTCTGCAGGATGATCGAAGTCATAACCGGTCCGGAGTGGGCTGCAAAAGTACCTAATGAGCTGCCTATCTACAACATAGCAGGAGATCAGGACCCTGTCGGACAGTATGGCGCAGGTGTATATCAGGTATCCAACTGGCTGACAGATGCCGGCTGCGATGTAGAGACGATGCTGTATTCAGGATACCGGCATGAGATCCATAATTATGATGACCTCAAGGATATCGTGGAGGACGGAATCATCGAATTCTTCTACAGCTGTATAATAGATCCGGAGGATCTCGACTTTCTGATTTAAAATGGCAGTATATTGACACGGAAAAAATAACAATTATAATAATGGAGCGGCAGATAAATCTGCCGCTCTTCATCACTTGTGGGGGTGTAAAGGTTTCGACAGGTGTGTGGAACAAAGATAAGCGAGCCGTGGCGGTGATCCACGTAAAAAGTACCCGTTCAAAAGAAACGCTAAAACAAACAACAATTTCGCACTGGCTGCATAGTTCAGCCCCGCGCGTCGGCCCCGTATCACCTGCAGTATGGGAATCCGGCGTCATGCATGCAGGGACCTCTTGCGTGATCTCCCGGTAGCGTAAGAGTATCCACGGGATAGCGAAGCCCCGAGTTTGCCGCGTTGGCGAAGGGTGAGCGAATCAAAAGCAATCGGCTGCGCTCGGAGAAAGTCTTTCGGAAATACTCTTGGACGTGGGTTCGACTCCCACCATCTCCACCACTTTCTAAGCTCCAGAGAGAAATCTCTGGGGCTCTTTATTTGCAACGGATGCGAGTGTTTTCAAGCGGTACGGCGATTTTGCCGATTTCGATGAAAACGCATATGAACCTGTTCATACCTATACAGACGTAGGTTTTTTGAGGGAAATAGTCAGAAAAATAGTCAGAAGCAAAGTGCCGGAAATCGCAAAA
>JAFRJV010000128.1 GCA_017432075.1 Mogibacterium sp.
CGCAGAAGAGTTCCTCGGTCAGACTTTCGATGTCAGAGTAATCAGAGTAGATACCAAGCGTAACAGAGCAGTATTCTCAAGAAAGGCCATATTGGTTGATGAGAAGCGCAAGGCTGTAGCTGAGATCTGGGAGAACCTGAACGTCGGCGACATCGTCGAGGGTAAGGTTATGAGATTCACTGACTACGGTGCATTCGTAGATATCGGCGGAGTCGATGGACTTCTCCACATCTCTGAGATCTCCTGGGGCAAGCTTAAACACCCTGAAGAAGTTCTCAAGATCGGTGACATCATCAATGTTAAGATCCTCTCCCTCAACGAGGAGAAGGGCAAGATCAGCCTGGGCCTCAAGCAGACTCAGCCTGAGCCATGGACACTCGTAGGCGAGAAGTATCAGGTAGGCGATGTACTCGAGGGTAAAGTCGTACAGATCAAGGATTACGGCGCATTCGTAGAACTCGAGGCAGGTCTCGATGGACTCGTACACATCTCCGAGATCGCTAACAAGAGAGTCGAGAACGTATTCGACGAGCTCAAGGTCGGCGAGACAGTCAATGTCAAAATCATGGAGATCGATCCTGATAAGAGAAGAATCAGCCTGAGCATCAAGGCTACTCTCCCTGCAGAAGAACCTGCAGCAGAAGAAGCTCCTGCAGAAGAAGCTCCTGCAGAGGCAGCTGAAGAGGCTAAGGAAGAGGAATAGTCCATATTCCATAATAAGACTAAACAGCCGCATCCTTTAGGGTGCGGCTATTTACTGATACTGAATTATGAAGAACGAAGCAGAACTGTTGAAAAAGAACATAAGGATGGTGGCTCTTGATCTGGACGGGACCACTTTTGACAGCGCAGGGGATATCTCCGGACGTACAGTAGAGACACTTGAAGAAGCTGCGAATGCCGGCGCTCATATAGTAGTTTCTACAGGACGCTCTTACGCATCGCTTCCTCAGCACATCAAGGAGGTCTCCGGGATCGAATACGCCATTACTTCAAACGGCGCGCATGTCAATCGTATGGACAGCGGTGAACAGATATACAGCGACTTCCTGGATCCGTCGGCTGTTGAAAAGCTGGCTGAGATCAAAGCGGAAACGGGTGCTGACATCGAAGTCTTTTTCAATGGAAGAGCCTATGTTGATGAGTCATATTATGAGGACGTAAAAGAAAACGGATGTCCGTACAGAAACGCCGCATATGTGATCTGGAGCAGACGTCCTGTGCCTGATGTAACAGCTCTGATGCTGGAACATAAGCATGAAATAGAAAACGTGAACTTCATTTTTCAGACGCTTGAACTGCTCGCTGAGGCTAAACCGGTACTTGAATCGATGGAGAACGCAACCGTAACTTCTTCGTTTGTCAATAACCTTGAGGTTGGCGGGCCAAATACGAGCAAAAGGACAGCGCTTCTATGGCTGATGGATCACCTTGGCATAAGCACTGAAGAGCTTATGTGCTGCGGTGATGCTCCTAACGACATGGCCATGCTCAAGCTTGCCGGTATAGGCGTTGCAGTGGCGAATGCATGGGGAGGGCTTAAAGACCATGCAGACTACATCACAGCAAGCAATGACGATGACGGAGTCGCTCTGGCAATAGAAAAATTCGTCCTTAGGCGTTAAACCCGGGGCTAAATCGGAAAACCGTGAAAATGACCTGAAAAAGGTCATTTTTTGTTGTAAGCAGAAAACCCCGCGTTAGACGCGGGGTTCCGTGAACGCTATGCGTTTGACCAAAAATCCTCCAAACCTTAGAATGTCGATGCGGTCTGCCAACTGCAAGATATTCAAGGAGGAGGAAAAATGGGTCTAAATGAC
>JAFRJV010000129.1 GCA_017432075.1 Mogibacterium sp.
GTTATTGACTTTCAAAATGCTATAAATTACAGTGTTGAAAACAGGGTGACCGACTTTACAGCCAGTCACCCTGCGTAAGTTAGCTACCATAGCGAGCTATTTACAGACTTTATTTCACACACTCGGTTATGGCAATGTATGTACCGTTCTTCTCCATGTATACAACAATAAGAGGGCTGGTCTGATCACGGAAGACAATGAGTTCATACTCGCCATATGTTTCTTTGTTGATATCAAAGCCTTCGTTGTCTGCATATACGATACCATCTTTACTGATGCTTTCCTCTATCGTATATTCCAGGCCGTTATCGTCATTTGTATATGTGTAGAAAACAATTGAATCATTTAGATTCACTGTATCACTGTAACTGTAATGATCAGCAACATACTCAGGGCGATAGAAGCAGGTGCCGTTCTCCTCGTCAAGACTTGTTATAACAATGAAGCCGTCTTTTATGTCAAATTTATAGTTGAAGATCTGAAGACCTAAAGCGGAGCAAACAACAACAGTCAGCGACAGTATGAGGATCATCGCTGCACACAGTATTAACGTTCGCCTTGCAATGCGTTTTGTCGAACGAGTGCGAACAGGGAAATATGTTTCTGCCTGCATGACTCTGTCATCGGAACTAAAATAGCGGGCATGCAAATCAAACATTTTGCGGCCATATTCAGTCAGTATCTTCTCTGCTTCAGCTGTTTCTTTTGACATTCACACTTTCTCCCTGCTTAGAATCTCTGCAAGTTTTGTCTTTATCCGTTCCATGCGTTTTCTTAGTGTTTGGGGATTGATGCCCATAAGTTCAGATATTTCTTTGTAATTGTAGCCTGCACCATAGAAATAACATATGAGATCACGGTCTTCATTGCTGAGTTGTTTAAGGGCATCGGCGACTTCTTCGGAGAAGCCATATTCATCTTTGAATGCATCAATATCCGGCTGCCCTTCTATATTAATAAATCCCTCTACATCAGAAAATGTGACATCAGAGTCATGTTTTGCCTGCTGCTTGCGTATTTTTAAGGCGGCATTCTTAGTGACTGTGTATATATAGTTTCTCGCATCCGCAGAATTGAGATCCGTTATTTTCCGCTGATTCCTGTGAACGGATAGCAGGGCATCCTGAACTGCCTCTTCGGCGTCCTCTCTGCTGCCGGTTATCTGAAGCGAGAGCTTCATCATCATCGCCTTATATTTATCAGATACGATTTCTGCAAAATCTTTTACAACTGAAACCAGAAATGAAATCATCGATTCCTCCTGTGAAATAGTGATTCCATTATAGCGCGCAAAAAAGAATTATCAAAACATGTCACATTTCAAGACAGAGAGGGATTTATATAGATAGAGACCATTGGTCGGAGAAAACGGAAGGAGCTTTAAATAATGAGAAAATCTTTGTTGATAATGATTGCCGTAATAGTGCTTTTGATTGGGTCGTCTTGTTCTGGCACAGCCACAGAAACAGATCAAGATGAATCATCAGCGTCGCTGGTGCCGAATGTAATAGGCATGGAATTGGAAGATGCCAAGAGCGCAATCAAAGGGAGCGGGCTGGAAGTCGGAAATATAGAATACATCGAGGGCGATGATTCTGGTAAAGAAGTTATCACCAGTCAGGATCCGCAGCCGGGTGAGGAAACAAGTAAAGGTGAACAAATCAGCTTAACAGTATCGATAGCGACAAATTGATAAAAAGTTGGGAGGCGTTTTTTCTGGAAAATGACAATTGTAATAACATCTGGTCTGTTTCTACTGATATCTATACTGATAATACCGATTATCTGCTTATCATATTTATGTATTGGCAATAGAAGTAACGTAATTATGAAAGGGCGCAAAGAAGTATTCTGGACGGGATTATTTGCATTTTACATATGTATTATTGTTTCGTTTACTATTTTGCCAATAAGAGTACCAGGAGAAATACCTTATGGTTTTGAATATAACCTAAATGTTTTGAATTTGCTTAAGGCTTTTACAAACAGAGCGGCACTAATATCGTACTGTGAAAACATACTTCTGTTCATGCCTGTAACTATTTTTGGACATTTAGGTAATGTACATATGGTGAAGTCATTAAAGGGGAGCGTTTTGATCTCATTTGTCATGTCAATCGGGATCGAATTGATTCAGGGGCTGGAGGCTATTCTTTGTATAGCTGAGGATATGACGCCTATAATGGATGTTAATGATGTCATCTGCAATACGATTGGCGGTGCGATAGGATATATGCTGGTGTGCTTTTGCGCAGATCAGCACAAAAATGAAGATTTTGATATCTTCCATTCTCTTTAATTTGGCGTATCGAATTGATAATTGATAAAGCAATACATAGGTGATATTATGTTGTATCAACTGGGGGTTAACTCGTTGGGATCATTCACATTTAGAATTTCAGAAGTTATAGCAGCAGTGGTTGGGGTAATAGGCTTGACTTTGGGTATATATAAAAGAAAAGATCGATACGCATATGAAGGAATAGTTGCCTCAGCTGTAAGTTTAGTGATTGCAATTTGTAACTTTCGCTTTTAATAATGCGTGATATTCATGATTTAAAATAATGAGCAACAGCAAAAACTCTGTATTAAAGAATATGCTTGTGGATATGGTTATCGCAACAGTTTTGGCTGCAGCGATTCTTTTCTTCATAAGACCTACGATAGTTAACGGAGAGTCCATGGAGAATACACTTCATAATGGGGACTATTTGATTATGGCAAGGAAAGCTTATAGCAAGCATGATCCCGAAAAAGGCGACATCGTAATCGTGAAAAGCGCACTTACAGATTATGAATCCGGGAAGCACAAACTTATAGTCAAACGTGTTATTGGTGTACCTGGCGATAAAATAGCCATCAGGAACAACAACCTTTATCTAAATGATCAGAATTACAACGAAGAATATATAAAGGACGGAATCACACCTGCTGTAGATATTCCGGAAGATGGAAACAGCGTAATCGTTCCAGATGGCTGCTATTATGTGCTAGGAGATAACCGATGCAACAGTACCGATTCCAGAAGCAGTGAAGTTGGTTTTATAAGCAGAAGCGATATCAAAGGGAAAGTAGTGGTAAGGTTGTATCCGTTTAGTAAAATACGGAGCTATTAAATAATGAGAAGCAAAAAACGGCAACATTGCCGTTTTTCAATTTACCTTATTCATCTGTACTCTTACGGCGAATCCGCCGCGATAGAAGTAAAAGTTCGAATAGGTCAGTTGTGGTGTCCCTGAGAGGATTCGAACCTCCGGCACACGGTTTAGGAAACCGTTGCTCTATCCCCTGAGCTACAGAGACATGTGGAACACAGCTTCAGCTGCGTGCCCGAGTATGATAACACATATAAACCGATATATCAAGGCAGAATAAACTCTTAATCTTGATATGACAATTGCTGAGTAGTAAAATTTTAGTGACCTTATAAACTGCAGTATTATGTAAGGAGAATTGTTATGTATAAGGAGACATTAAGACAGGTTTGGGCCGAGATCGACATGTCAGCTTTTGACCACAACGTCAAGCAGATCAAGGCTCAGATGAGGTGCCCTCAGATGATCGGTGTCATCAAGGCGAACGCTTACGGGCACGGCGCTACAGAGTGCGCAAAGGTTCTTAAGTACAACGGTGTGGAGAACTATGCAGTAGCTACTCTTGAGGAAGCTATCAATCTCCGCGAGGACGGCATCGAGGGAAATATCGTTATCCTCGGCCTGACACCGATACAATGCGTAGACACTGTGATCGAATATGACCTGATCCCGGGAGTTATGCATTACGACTATGTCAAAGCTCTGAGTGATGAGGTCATGGCACAGGGAGCTGAACCTGCAAGGGTCCTTTTCGGCCTTGATACCGGCATGGGCAGAGTAGGTTTCAGAGTGTTTACAGATGAAGAGCGCGACTATGCGGTAGAGCAGTACAAGAAGTTTGCTGCGCTTCCTGGCATAAAGGTCGCCGGAGTCATCACACACTTCTCCACAGCTGACGAGGAGCAGAGAGAATACACCGGAATGCAGATCGCAAACTACAAGGCGTTCTTTGAAAAACTCAATGCAGCAGGCTTCGACCCTAAGAAGATCTGCGCTAACTCTGCTTCGATCATGGTATACCCTGAGATCCACTACGATGCGTGCCGCCCGGGAATCATCCTTTACGGTCTGGCTCCATCCGGATATCTAAAGGGCAAAGTCCTCGATCTCAAGCCGGTTATGACTGTAAAGGCAGAGATCGTGAACCTCAAGACTGTTCCTGCGGGAACATCAGTCAGCTACGGACGCAAGTTCACATCTACTGAAAAAGAGACTAAGATCGCTACGATCGGCCTCGGATACGCTGATGGCTATTCAAGACTCAACAGCGGAAAGATCAGCGTGCTGGTAGGCGGCATCAAGTGCCCGGTAGTAGGCAACATCTGCATGGATCAGTGCATGGTCGATGTAAGCGCAGTTCCTGATGTAAAGCTCGGAGACGAAGTAGTCGTCCTCGGAAAACAGGGTGATCAGGAGATCAGCGCAGACGATCTGGCCGCAATCAACGGAACGATCAACTACGAGATCACATGCTGCTTCGACCTCAGGATCCCTAAGGTCTATGTCAACTATCCTGAAGGCATGTGCAAATAGAGAGGTCTGATGGATTCTTTTACACAATTTGACGGTAATCTGCTGATCGGCATCCAGCATGCGCTGAATGCCGATTGGCTTACTCCGATAATGAAATCAATTACCATGCTCGGTGAGGACGGGATCTTCTGGATCCTCGTCTGCCTTGTTTTGCTGCTGTTCAAACGGACCAGAAGGCTGGGTGTTATTTGCTCACTTTCGCTGCTGTGCACTTTTATAGTATGCAATCTGTGTCTTAAGCCGGCTGTCGACAGGGTAAGGCCGTGGATCACCTTCCAGCTGGTGAACCCGATGCTTCCACCTCCGGGCGACGCTTCTTTCCCGAGCGGGCACTCCGCAAACTCGATGGGTCCGGCATGGGCCATGTTCCTTGCAACGATGCCTGTAAGGATGGCCGGGGGCAGAAGTTATGATAAAGTCAGATGCCTGGGATGGAACGGCGAAGGCGTTTCACCGCATACGATGCATAAATTCGGCATAGCGGCGGTCGTGCTTGCGGTGCTGATCGGCATTTCGAGACTGTATCTGGGCATGCACTATCCTTCGGATGTTGTCTGCGGACTGCTGATAGGAATGATCGTTGCGACAGTTGTATACCGGATCATTCTCAGGGCAGAAGACAAACGGGGAATGATGGACAACTGGCTGTCCAAAGAGAACAAAAAAGAAAAGTGAAAAAAATCATAGGAAACAAATGGGACGAGCTGCTCGCTGACGAATGGCAGAAGCCGTATTATCAGGAGTTACGCTCGTTTCTTATTGATGAATACAGGGACGGGACTGTATATCCGCCTGCGGCGGACATTTACAATGCGCTGAGACTCACGGACTATGACGATGTCAGGGTGGTGATTCTCGGGCAGGATCCTTATCACGAGCCGGGGCAGGCGCACGGGCTCGCTTTTAGTGTGCGCGAAGGAACCGAACTTCCGCCTTCGCTGGTAAATATATTCAAAGAGCTCAAAGATGATCTCGGCATCGTTATGGATGACAAGCCGGATGGTCCTGACAGCTCACGCGGCGTTCTTGACCCGTGGGCAAGGCAAGGCGTACTGCTTCTCAATACGGTACTGACCGTGCGTGCGCATCAGGCAGGCTCCCACCGCGGCAAGGGATGGGAGCGATTCACTGACAGAGTGATAGAGCTGCTGGCCTCAAGGGAGAAACCGATGGTGTTCATACTCTGGGGAGCCAATGCCGGAGCAAAAAAAGACCTTATTTTAAGATCTCAGCAAGACGGGCTCAGACATCTTATCATAACGGCTCCGCATCCCAGCCCGCTCTCCGCGTACCGCGGATTCTTCGGAGGCAGCTATTTCTCACGCTGCAACTATTTCCTTGAAGACAACGGTGTCAGTCCTGTAGACTGGCGTCTTTAGAACGGCTTCCGCTCATTGCGGCGGTTGATAATCCGCAGATATTTTGCTAATATATGCGGGTATGTAAAATAAAAAGAAAGAGGGAACAATTAATGAACGATAACGGAAAGAGATACAGAAGATCAGCACTGTCGATAGTCTGCTACGCGATCGCTTTGCTGCTGCTGTTTTATATTGTTTATCTGGTAGGCAATACTGTTGCTCAGATCAATCAGTACTATGCTCAGTACGACATGAAAGCCCAGCCGGCGGAATATTTCTCATATATAATGCAGACGGCTTTCGAGCCTCTGATAAACACGGTGATATTCTTCATGCTGGGATTCATCCTCGATGAAGTAAGAAAGAACAATCCTGCATACTACCTCAGTGATGAAGAGATAGAGCAGGCAAGGATCGCGAAGCAGGAGGCCAGGATAGCAAAGCAGGAAGAGAAAGCTGCAAAGAAGGCGGCTGCTGAAGAGGCTGCGGCAGCAAAAGCTGAGGCAGCAGCTGCGGCTGTACCGGCTCCTGAGATATCTGTTGAGGAAGACTTCGTCAGAAGCCTTGATGAAGAGCTCAACAAGGCTGCTGCAAAACCGGCTCCTCGCAAGAAGACAAACAGCGGACAGAAGAAGTCAGGAGAAAACAAGCCAAAGCAGAGCAGTCAGAAAAGCCAGGGCGATCAGGACGGTCAGAAGAAGAAAAAAGCCGGCAGCGCTAAGACCGGCAGCGAAAGCAAAGAAGAAAACAAAACTGCTAAAAACGGAAACAGCGGCACTAAAAAGAGCGGCAAAAAACCTGCAGCCGACAAGCCGAAGGCAGAGAAAAAAGATGCTTCCAAAGCTGATGCCAAGGAAACAGACGGGGCTAAGGCCGGCAGCAAAAGCAAGAGTGGAAGCGGAAGCAAAAGCAGCGGCAGCCGTAAAAGAAGCAGCAAAAAACCTGCAGCTGACAAGCCAAAGACTGAAGCTGCTGAAGACGCCAAGGCTGAGGTGAAAGCGGCCCCTAAGTCACGCAAAAAGGCGGCGCCTAAGGAAGAGCCGAAAGAAATGCCTGAAGCTGAAGCAAAAGAAGCACCGAAGGCCGAGGCAAAAGAAGTTCCGAAAGATGAAGTGAAAGAGGCTGAAAAAGCCGAATAAGGGACTGTATGATCGATTGGAGAGACATAACATTAGAAGATAAGGCGCGTATCGAAGAAAAGATCTGCGCAAGCGGCTGCCACGGGGCGGACTATGGCTTCGCAAATCTCTTCATATGGCGTAAAGCTTACAAACCTAAGATCGCTTTCTGTGATGACCGCCTGCTGGTCGGGATGCCGCAGTGGAACGTCTATGCATATCCAAAGGGGGACGGAGAGATCAGAAATTCGATCGAGCTGCTGCTTGATGAAGCACATTCGCTCGGCAGCAAGCTCCGTATAAGAGGTCTTACAGATAAGACACTCGAGGAGTTCCTGCCACTGTACGGCGACAGGTTCGAGATAGTCGAGGACCGCGATAATGCCGACTATATCTATACATCAGCCAAACTCTGCGACCTTCCGGGAAGACATCTTTCGTCGAAGCGGAATCACATAAAGCACTTCGAACGCAACGGTCCGTGGGAGTTCCACAAAATAGCAGCCGGTTCGTGCGGAGTGTTCACATCCTGCGAAAGCGGCACCTGTGGTAAACTCTCGTCGATAAAAGAGGCGAAAGCTTTCGTGGACGAGTTCTATAAGGAAAAGAATGACCCTGATCTTGCAGATGAAGCGGGTGCGATAGAGGAGATGTTCGAGCATTACGAGACGCTTGGATTCCTCGGAGGCATGCTTTACCAGAACGGTGAGCCGGTCGCGTTCACTGCAGGCACAAAGCTCGATGACGAAGTGTTCGACACGCATTTCGAGAAGGCGCTTCCGGGTGTCGAAGGTGCATACACCATGGTGAACCGCGAGTTCGCAAGACTGGTGAGGGCTGAGTATCCGGATATCGTCGCATTCAACCGCGAGGAAGATATGGGTATCGAGGGGCTGCGCAAGGCTAAACTGAGCTATCATCCCGATATTCTGCTCATGAAGTATTTCGCCATTGAAAAGTAAGATTTCCATGGACGTTTATATCAAAGAAATCGAATACGGTTCGCCGGATTATCGGGAACTGCGCGCTCTATGGTGTGAAGTTTTCGACGACACTCCTGAATATGTCGATGCTTTCTATGAAACCTTCGGCGATGACATCAGGGGTTACGCCGCGGTCGATGAAACCGGTGAAGTGTGCTCTACGATCACCTGCCATCCATGCGGCACCTACAGGGACAAGCCGGTATATGTAAGCTATGCGATCTGTACCCGTAAGGAAAAGCGCAGTCAGGGTCTCGCTGCTATGCTGACATCCTTCGTAAGAGATAAGGTGACGGAAGCCGGAGGCATTTCGATATTATCGCCGGCAGAACCTTCGCTGGTATCCTACTATGCAGGACTTGGTTACGAACCGCATTTCTTTGCGGTGAAGAGAGCCGCGATGTCACCTGAATTCGATCTTGAAGAGTATGACGACTTCGACGAGTTTGATTTGGACATAGAAGGGGCTGATCCTACGCCTTTTAGAGCGCAGATTGACCTTCAGCGCATGCCTGCTGAAAAATACAACAGATACAGAGAGGCGTTCCTGGCAGGACAGCCTCACATAGAGCCAAGCGCTGAGATGCTCAGCCTTATTGAGTGGGACAGCCTGAACGGGTGCGGCCTTTATTCTGTAAACAGAGGCGATGCCATATGTGCCGTAAGACATGCGGATCCGGCAAAGGTAGTCCTTGAAGAACTTATACTCAATCCCGTGCTGAAGGAGCTGTCTTTCGATATCGATGCCGAGATCGCCTCGATGATAGCAAGGCATTTCGGGGCAGCTGAAACGCTGTTCATCACCCCGGGGCACGGCAGCTGTCAGGGCATGGTATACGGCCTGCCGGATGAACAGGAAGATCAGACTGAAGAGTACGAATATTATTGCGAGAAGCCGTACTACGGCTTCCCGATCGGATAAAAAAGGAGTTAAAAATGAATGTAGTATGTCTGGACATGGAAGGCGTCATCTATCCTGAGATCTGGATCGCTTTCAGCGAAGAGAGCGGGATACCTGAGCTCAGAAGAACGACGAGAGATGAGCCTGATTATGACAAGCTGATGAAATGGAGGATGGGGATCCTCAGGGAGCACGGGCTCAAGCTCAAGGACGTGCAAAACACTATCGCAAAGATACGTCCGCTTCCCGGTGCAAAGGAATTCCTCGATGAGCTCCGCAGCATCACTCAGGTAATAATCCTCAGCGACACCTTCTCACAGTTTGCACAGCCGCTGATGGAGCAGCTGGGATGGCCGACGATCTTCTGCAATGAACTGGTCATCGATGAAGAGGGATACATCGCAGATATAAAGATGCGCTGCGATCACTCAAAACTGACTACAGTCAGGGGGCTCCAGTCGATCGGATATGATACGATCGCTGCCGGCGACAGCTATAATGACCTCGAAATGATAGAGGCCAGTAAGGCGGGATTCCTGTTCCGCTCCACTGAGCAGATCAAGAAGGATTACCCGCAGTATCCGGCCTTCGAGGAGTATGATGAATTCCTCGCTGCGATCAAGGCGGCGCTGTAAAAATTCCTATTCAATAAATAGGAATAACGCTTGCTTTTGACCGTCTGCGGTTGTACTATATGCGGTGTAGAAAAGAAATAGACGAAAGGAGTCCATTCAAATGATTACAAAGGATATGATCATCGGAGACGTTATCAATGAGCATCCTGAACTGGTCCGTACTTTCTTCGCAAACGGTATGATGTGCATTGGCTGCCCGGCTTCGCAGGGTGAGTCCATCGATGCTGCTGCACAGGTACACGGACTTGATGCTGATCAGCTCGTATCGGCTCTGAACGAAGCACTCGCATAAGCGGTGCCGTACTTACCTGCATCATGCAAGTATTAAAAAAAACCATTAAAAAGGACAGTGACAAGGCTTTTGCCTTGTCACTTTTTTTCAAATAGACTATTATTACATATATATGTAATAAAGAAGGGAACCGGAAGATGTTTTACGAAGTAAGCAAAGAGGTGTTCGATAAGCTGCCGAATTTCGTTGTCGGCGTAGTAGCTGTTACGGGTATAAACAACGCTAAGGAATATCCTGCGATCACAAAGATGCTTGAGGATAATTCGAACGAGGTCATTCAGTACTTCGCCGAATCAGGAAACAAGGCGAAGAACGATCCTTGCGTAGTTCCTTACAGGGAAGCTTTCCGTGCGCTCGGCATGAATCCTAACAGATACACATGTTCGGCGGAAGCTCTCATGGACCGCCTTGCCAAGGGCAAAGGCCTTCCTTCCATCAATCCTGCAGTAGACCTCGGCAATGCTATTTCTCTGAAATACAAGCTGCCTATCGGAGCTCACGATCTCTATACTTTCGTACGTCCTGACGGCAAGGGCAGAGGATGCGAGGACACAGGCCTCGAGGTAAGACCTGCGACAGCTGAGGATACTTTCAGACCGTTCGGTGCAGCCGAAGGAGAATTCGATAATCCTGAACCGGGCGAGGTCGTATACGTCTCGGGCCACGAGGTAAGAACGCGCCGCTGGACCTGGAGGCAGAGCGAAGTCGGCAAGATGACCGAGAAGACGACGGGAGTCCTCTATCCTATAGACGGATTCTCAGATCTGAATCTGGAAGAGGTCAGGAAGGCCATGAAGGATTTCACTGAACTCGTTGCCAACTACTTTGCACAGTCCGGACGCAGCTGTACTGTAGCGACCGGTATCGTCGACAAGGATCACCCTAGATTCGAGTTCTAGTGTCAAAGGGGGACACGTATGTACGACGGAGATATCAGAAAAGATGAGGGCATGAAAAAGCTCCTCATCGAAAAGGCGATAGAGAAGCTGCCTAATTCGTATGCGCCATATTCGCATTATAATGTAGCGGCTGCAGCTCTCTTCGACTCGGGGGAAATATACACCGGAGTCAACGTCGAGAGCGCCTCGCTGGGCATGACTATCTGCGCCGAAAGAAACGCAATCTTCCATGCGATAGCGGAGGGCGAGAGAAAGCTGCTCGCTGTCGCAATAGTAGGAGGCACAAACGGAGAACGCAGAGAGTACTGCGTACCGTGCGGCGCCTGCAGACAGGTAATGAGGGACTTTGGAGATAAGGACGCGATGATAGTACTTTCCGCTAAAACACCTGAAGACTATCTGGAGAATACTCTCGACGAGCTGCTTCCGCTCAGCTTCGGCCCGGAGAGCCTTTAGAGGATAAATATTCGAAGAATACTTCGAGGAATACAGGCTAAAGTACCACTTTGAAAGGAGGATCATATGATCTACACCGTAACTTTTAATCCCGCGATCGACTATATCGTAAGGATGGATAAACCGCTTGATCCGGGAATGACCAACAGGTCGGCATCTGAAGACTGTTTCTTCGGAGGAAAAGGCATCAACGTATCAACTGTTCTTAAGAATCTGGGCATCGAGAACACCGCTCTCGGATTTGCAGCAGGCTTCACAGGAGAGGCGATCGTTGACAGCGTAAACAAGAAGGGGATAATCGCAGACTTCATCATGCTGGATGAAGGCATCTCCAGGATCAACGTCAAGATCAAAGGCGAAGAGGAGACTGAGATCAACGCTCAGGGTCCTAAGATCAGCGATGAGGCATATGACGAGCTGCTGAAAAAGCTTGACAAGCTTCAGGAAGGGGATGTGCTAATTCTGGCAGGAAGCATTCCTAATTCGCTCCCTAGCAATGTCTACGAGATCATCCTTGAGAGACTCTACGGGAAAGGCATCATGTTTGTAGTAGATGCTACGAAGGATCTCCTTCTGAAAGTTCTCAAATACAATCCGTTCCTGATCAAGCCGAACAATCATGAGCTCGGCGAGATGTTCGGCGTTGTTCTTAAGACAGACGATGAGATAGAAGAATACGCCAGAAAGCTTCAGGATATGGGCGCAAGGAATGTACTTATCTCAATGGCTAAAGATGGCGCGATGCTCATCACCGAAGACGGCCAGAGATTCCGCGTAGGCGTTCCGAAAGGAAAAGTTAAGAACTCCGTAGGCGCCGGAGATTCAATGGTAGCAGGCTTCGTTGCAGGCTACATGAAGAGTCATGATTATCAAGTTGCTCTCAATATGGGAACAGCAGCAGGAAGTGCGACAGCTTTCTCTGATGATCTCGCTACAGGAGAGCTAATAAACAGTATTTTCGAAACTCTGTGAGCGTGCGCCATGCAGTTTCGTAAATAATATATGGTATGGGGGTTATCTTTATAGCATGCGCACAGCGCAGAAAGGAAAAAAATGAAAATAACCGATTTACTTAAAAAGGAAGGAGTTCTGCTGAATCAGAAACCGGCTGATAAAGATGCCGCGATCGACATTCTGGTAGGTCTCCACGACAAGGTAGGCAACCTTAACGACAAGGCTGGCTACAAGAAGGCCATCGAGGCCAGAGAGGCTCAGGGATCCACTGCTGTAGGCATGGGCATTGCTGTTCCTCATGCAAAGACTGATGCGGCAAAGCAGCCTGGTCTTGTAGCAATGACAGTACCTGAAGGTGTTGACTACGGATGCATCGACGGAACTGACAGCAACCTGTTCTTCATGATCGCAGCACCTGCAGGCGCAGCTGACACTCACCTCGAAGTTCTTGCTAACCTCATGACAATGCTCATGGATGCAGACTTCGCACAGTCGCTCGTCGCAGCAAAGACTGTAGATGAGTTCTTAGGCCTGATCGATGACAAGGAAGCTGATCGTTTTGGTAAAGAAGAGGCAGCACCGGCAGCCGCAGCTGCAGCAGCACCTGCAAAGGGAACAAAGGTAGTCGCTGTCACAGCCTGCCCGACAGGCATAGCACACACCTATATGGCAGCTGAAGCACTTGAGCAGACCGGAACTAAAAAAGGAGTAGATGTCAAGGTAGAGACTCAGGGTTCAGGCGGTGCAAAGAATGTACTTACAGCTGATGAGATCAAGGCCGCTGACGTCGTCATCATCGCAGCTGACAAGAACGTTGACCTTGGACGTTTCAATGGAAAGAAGCTTATCAAGGCTTCAACGGCTGATGCCATCCACCGCTCGGAAGGTCTCATCGACCGCGCTGTAGCCGGAGACGCTCCGGTATATCAGCACTCGGGCGCTGCAGCAGCAGAAAGCGATTCAGCCGGAGGCGAAAGCGTAGGAAGGTTTATTTACAAGAGCCTTATGGACGGTGTATCACACATGCTTCCATTCGTTATCGGCGGCGGTATCATGATCGCAATAGCATTCCTTCTGGATGACTACTCGATAGACCCGAGCAACTTCGGTTCCAACACTCCGGTCGCTGCATGGTTCAAGTCTATCGGAGGCACAGCATTTGGCTTCATGCTTCCTATCCTTGCGGGATTTATCGCACGCAGTATCGCTGACCGTCCGGCTCTCGTAGTCGGTTTCGTAGGAGGTGCTCTCGCTGCATCAGGTTCTACATTCACTTCACCTGGCGGCGGCGTTCCATCTGCATTCCTCGGTGCTCTTGTTGCCGGCTTTGCGGCTGGATTCATCGTCAAAGGCATGCAGAAAGTCTGTGATAAGCTTCCTGCAGCATTGGAAGGAATCAAACCGGTACTCATTTATCCGTTATTCGGTACACTGATAATCGGTGTTCTCATGTGCCTGATCAACCCTATTGTTGGTGCGCTTAACAGCTGGATCTCAAACGTTCTTATGGGAATGAGCTCGGGCTCCAGCGTCGTTCTGGGACTTATTCTCGGAGCCATGATGGCTACGGATATGGGCGGCCCGCTCAACAAGGCTGCATATGTATTCGGTACAGCAGCGCTTGCAAACCAGAATGAGATCGGCTACATGATCATGGCTGCAGTAATGGTCGGCGGAATGGTACCTCCTATCGCTATCGCTATTTCCACAATGGTATCCAAGAAGAAGTACACAGAAGCTGAAAGAAAGACCGGACCTGCAAACATCGTCATGGGTCTCAGCTTCATCACAGAGGGTGCTATCCCATTCGCGGCAGCAGATCCGCTGCATGTTATTCCGTCACTGATGGTCGGTTCCGGAATCGCAGGCGCACTCTCGATGGCATTCAAGTGCACACTTATGGCACCTCACGGAGGAATCTTCGTATTCCCTGTAGTTGGTAACGTATTAATGTATATCGTAGCACTTCTTGTAGGTTCAGTCGTTGGAGCTCTGCTGCTTGGCGTACTCAAGAAGAATGTCGAAGAATAAGCGATAACAGAAAGCTGCAGATAATTATGACAATGAAAAAAGGAGTTCGTAATGAACTCCTTTTTGATTTTGTTCTAAATCGGTAAGCGAAGTATTTTTCGTTTGTGGCGAGGAAGCAAGCACTCGAGGAGCGGAGCATACCGAAGTATGTGAGCACCGCAGAAGTGTGCAGCTGACACTGCCACAGACGGAGAAGACGAGCTTAACGCTTTGAGAACTGGCTTGCTCTTCTGGCCTTCTTGAGACCCGGCTTTTTACGCTCTTTCATTCTTGGGTCTCTTGTCAGGAAACCAGCTGCCTTGAGTGCAGGTCTGTAAGCCTCTTCGTCGACTTCGCAGAGTGCTCTTGCGATTCCGTGTCTGAGTGCTCCTGCCTGGCCTGTGAAACCGCCGCCGTTAACAGTAGCGATTACATCAAAGCTTCCGAGTGTACCTGTGAGCTCGAGAGGTCTTCTGACTTCGTTCTTAACGATATCTTTCTCGCCGAAGTAAGTATCGATGTCTCTCTTGTTGATGATGATGTTGCCTGCTCCAGGAAGAAGTCTAACTCTGGCTACGGATGACTTTCTTCTGCCTGTTGCCTGATACATAGTCTTTGCCATTGTCTACTCCTCCTTTCTACCAA
This sequence comes from Mogibacterium sp., assembly GCA_017432075.1. Taxonomy (GTDB): domain Bacteria; phylum Bacillota; class Clostridia; order Peptostreptococcales; family Anaerovoracaceae; genus Crickella. The sequence goes on from JAFRJV010000129.1 coordinate 14,883, forward strand.
GTCCATACTTCAGGCTTCTGAGCTGTATGTGGATGCTCAGGTCCTGCGTATACTTTGAGCTTCTTGAACATCTGGCGTCCGAGTTTTCCCTTCGGCATCATTCCGCGAACAGCGTGGAGGATGATCTCCTCAGGCTTTGTCGCTCTCATTTCACCGAGAGTTGTCTCTCTGAGACCGCCCGGATAACCGGTGTGTCTCTTGTAGATCTTGTCGGATTCCTTCTTGCCGCTGACTGCAACCTTCTCAGCATTGATCACGATGACGTAGTCTCCTGTGTCGATGTGTGGTGTGTAAGTCGGCTTCTTTTTTCCTCTCAGGAGCATAGCTGCTTCTACAGCGAGCTTACCGAGAGTCTTTCCTTCTGCATCGATAACGTACCACTTGCGGTCGATATCGGATGGCTTAGCGATGTAAGACTTCATTTTGATTCCTTTCTACCTACTTGGATCTGCCTATGTGCTTTGCGTCTTTTTTAGGGTACGACTGCCTTATTGCAGAGCTTTTTCGGTCCGCCTACTGGGAGAGGCCTGCCCGCTGATCCGCGGTCGCCTTTCTGGTTCGGCATAACTAGTAATGAATTATTAGTGCTTCGGCTGCCGGCATCTTTTGCCTGCCTAAGCTCGCTGCGCTGAACACATCCAGCGCACACGCTCGATTAGTATAAGGCGTCAAAGCCTTGAAGTCAAGCAGTTTTCTGTGTAAAATCGACGCATGAGCGAAAAAAATAAGGGCAATTTAATACTGCTTCTTACAGCGATACTCTGGGGAACCGGTTTCATTTCACAGAAGCTCGGAAACAGGGTGATGCCGCCGATGACTTTCAATGCAGTGAGACAGCTTATGGCTGCTCTTGTGCTGACCCCGGTCGCCATGCACGGACTCAGGACAAGCGGATATCTTTCACCGAAATGCAGTTCTCAGAATCAGATCGACTACAGGAAAAACAGGCTGCTGAAAGCGGGGATACTGTGCGGAATTTTCATGCTGATCGGAACGGCGACCCAGCAGATAGGTCTGCTGACCGTAAGCGCGGGTAAATCCGGATTCATTTCTTCTATATATATAGTGTTTACGCCGCTCTTCAGCGTTATTGTGGGCAGTAAGGTCAGAAGGCGTACTGTGTTCTGCATAGCACTTGCTATGATAGGCTTTGCGGTAATGAGTCTAAAGGGAGGCCTTGGAGGAGCGACTCAGGGAGACTGGCTGACTCTTGTCAGCGCAGCCGGATTCGCTGCTCAGATAGTTGCTGTAAATTGTTTTGTCGACAAAGATAACGCAATACTCATATCCCAGGCTCAGTTCTTCTTCTGCGGACTGGCAGGACTGGTGATTGCCGTTATCGCAGAAGGACCGACTTTCGCTGCTGTATTTGCGGGAGTGCCGATACTTCTTTATCAGACATTCGTGCCGACGGCAGGAGGATATACTTTGCAGATCATCGGCCAGAAATATACTGATTCTTCGACTGCCGCACTCATCATGAGCCTCGAAGCGGTATTCGCAATGATTTTTGGCGCACTCTTCCTGCACGAGATGATGAGTTTGAGGGAGATAGCAGGAGCCATTATCATATTAGGAGCCACGATACTCGGCCAGTGGGAGTGAGGCGCAGGCGAACTGCATTTATTACGCAATACAAAAGGCAGCAGTTGCTGCCTTTTATGTTACATATGCTCAGATGCTGTGGGTTTCTTTCTGCTGTTTTTTGTAACCATAACCTCCATAGGTGATGAGTCCGTCATCCAGAAGATCAGTGATTATCTCCTGAGCCAGCACCTGATAATTGTAGGAGTGACTGTAGGATTCCGCTCTTTTCCGCACAGCCTCGTGGATACGCTCAGCATCCTCGACCTTGAATCTGTAAAGATTGTATCCTTTATAGCCAACGGAACCTTCTCCGTTTGGCGGATAATCGTACTGTACTGTGAGGTACTGTGCCAGATTGTTCCTGATTTCTTCTATATGCTCGTCTATATAGTCGTTGATGTTCTCGTTCATTTTTTTGCTCATATCGCTGCCTCCCGCATTCTATTTGCTTTTGTAGCGAAGCACTTCCTCGCCGTCCTTGATGATCATATCCATGTTGTCGACGTTGATATCATAAATGCTATTCAGCGGATCCCCGTTAATGATCAGCATGTCAGCATTTTTGCCTCTTGTGATGGAGCCGGTGATGTGGTAGCAGCCGAGAGCTCTGGCTCCGTTGGCTGTTCCGGCTATGATCGCATCCATCTCGCTCATTCCGCATGAGTCAACAAATCTGTGTATCTCGCCGATGGCTGTGATGCCGTAAGGCGTCGAGTCGGAGTTGAAACTGTCTGAACCCACGGTGATTATAACTCCCATCTTGTAAGCCTTGTTGACGTTATCGTAGAGTCGTGCGAGCTCCTTGTCAATGAGCGTTTCGCCCTCGTATTTGTCATGAACTCCAGGTATATACTGCGGTGGATAGGTGGAGAGCCATGCAGGCAGGAAGTTGATCGTAGGGCAGAAGTAGATGCCTTTTTTATACATCTTCTCCATGTCGGACTCATTGATCTCAAATCCATGGATGATAAAGTCCGCGCCTGCGTCTACTGAAGGTGTTGTTGAACCGTAAGTGTGCGACCAGACCGGGATGCCTCTCATAGCCGATTCTTCGACGACCGCCCTGATCTCCTCGAATGTGTAGTGGTGGTCGCGGGATGTATCCCATCTGTAAATGCCGCCGCCTGTAGCCCAGATCTTGATAGCGTCAGGACACTCTCTGAGCCTGCGTCTTACTGCCTGACGGAGCTCCCATGGTCCGTCCACAGCCTCTGCCCACGGATGGCCTGCTGCCACCTCCTCTATGGAGCAGTTGTGCGAATCTCCGTGCGATGCAGTTGCGCAGAATCCTCTTCCGGTGGCTATGATCCTAGGACCCTGCATCTGCCCGGTGTTGACCATGTCTCTGATAGGTATTCCGAACCTGGAGATTTCTCCTACTGTAGTAAGACCGTTCTCAAGGCACTCGTGCGCCTGCTGCACAGCCATTACCTGTTTCTGAAGAAGTGGCTCTCTCACCCAGTCAGAATCGTTATCGTTGAGATTTCCGCTGAAGTGAAGATGTGAGTCTATCAGACCCGGCATGATGGTTTTGCCTGTAGCATCAATGACTTCATAGCCTTCAAGGCTAGGAGCCATGTCGTAATTCTGCTCCCCGGCATAGATGATGCCACCGTTGTCGATCATTACCAGCGAATCCTGTATCGCTGCCTTATGCCTTCCGGTGATCAGTTGTCCGCCTACGAATGCGGCTTTAAGATAATGTCTTTTTCTCATTTGAGTACTCCCGTTTATAACATATAAAACTCCGGCGGTGATCATTTTTGCCGCATTCAAAAGCACTGATAACAACAAAATTATAACATGAGCCTGTTAACTTTGCACATATCACAATGCGCAATATGGCCATAACGGTGTATAATACCTGCGTAGTATAATTATGCGACTGAAAGGGGTCAATAAGGACATCTTTCTGAAGAGAAAACTGCGCCTGTCCTGACCAGTCTAAGTCTGAAACGGAGAACAGAATTGGAAGAAAACAAATCAAACAACTATGCGGATTTCGAAGAAAGGATAACTTCTTTGGGCGAAAGCGAGATGGCGATGTTCCGTTTTCTACTCGATAAACCGGCAGGGGTGATCCTTACTGTAGGGACTGACAAGATACTCGCGCAGCTTCTTGAGCGGGAAGGTCTGGTGATATGTGAGCCGGGTGACAAAGTGATCATGCCCGGGGAAGTCCGGACGGCATTCGAAGAAATCCGTTCTGATGAACTCATACTGAAATGGCGCAAGCGCAACTGGATGTACAAGTGCATTGAGGCGGGCAAATATCTTTACGGAGTCATGACATATGACGTGCTCAGGGAGCTGTTTGCTCTCAGATATCCGCGCGCAGACATTGTCGAAGTAATGGAACTTTTCGATTCGACGCCGTTGTACTATCAGTGGTTCACCGAAAGGGACGGCAAGCTGGTACTGAACGGCTTTGAAAAGGACGACTACTACAAGTACCTCGAAGAGCAGGTGCAGGGCGATCTTTCATTCTATATACCTACTGTGGAGGAAGTCGAGGAGCTATACGAGCAGGGGAGCCTCATAAGCCGGGAGTCACATCAGAAAATCAGGGAGTTTATAGAGGAGACCTTTGGCTGCGACTCTGACATTGCGGCATTGAAAGTACACGAACTCTACGAGACCGTAAACAATCACATGCGCGTGAACGATGCAGTTGAGGCGTTTATTCGTGGCGGATCCGGTTCGGAGGACGAGGCGGATAGCGCTTTTGAATTTGAGTCTGATGAGGATCGCTTCAGATTCACGGAGCTCTACATTGAAATGAGCAGGGACTGCCGCATCAGAGACAACCGCGGTCACGACTATTATGAAATGGTAGCGATAATGTCTCTGAAAAACGGCGGAGCCGGCAGTGCTTCCGCAAAGGGCGGAACTCAGATAAGGCGTGTGAAGATCGGCAGGAACGATCCGTGCCCGTGCGGAAGCGGCAAAAAGTACAAAAACTGCTGTGGCCGCAGCTGAAGCATTTAACAATTGAAAATAACGATTATGTGGGCCAAAAACGTAACTTCTCACGGAAATGGCCTTTTTTATTTGCATGTTATTTCCGCTTTTATCTTTTTTGTCGCATGGTGGGCGACCATTCATTTTCCCTAAAACGTTATTATGTGCTTGCAAGGTAAAGAGTACAGGAGAACCGGCTCTAATAAGACGGGGAGTACAGATCCGGAGGCAGACAAATGAATATCAGAGAACTTTTTTTAAAAGGCGAAAAGGCAGCAATAAAAGGAGGGGAAACTGCAATGAAGAATAATAATGAAAAAGTGGAAGTCGTTTTCATCATGGACAGGAGCGGATCGATGGGAGGCCTTGAGGCGGACACGATCGGAGGATTCAATGCGATGCTTGCGAAGCAGAAAGAGGAATCCGATAACATTATTTGGTCGACGGTTCTTTTTGATCACATCTCTGAAGTAGTCCACGACAGGGTGCCGGTAGACAAGGTTAAGGAACTCGACAGCAATACATATTACGTGAGAGGCAGCACGGCGCTCCTGGACGCGGTCGGCGGAGCGATACATCATATCGGCAATGTTCACAAGTATGCCAGAGAGGAGGACAGGCCGGCAAAGACGCTTTTTGTTATCACAACTGACGGAATGGAAAACTCCAGTGTCATATTCGACTACAGACGCGTAAAGCGCATGATCGAAAGGCAGCAGAAAAAATATGGATGGGAGTTCATATTCCTGGGAGCCAACATGGATGCAGTAGGTGTGGCAGGCAGGATCGGTATTGCGCCGGAGAGATCTGCCAGATTCCATAACGACGGGAGAGGAATCGCGAAGAATTTCTCGGTCGTAGCGGAGTCGATGGTGAAGATGTCGAGAGGTGATACTCTTGCGTGTTAAGATCTCGACGAGATACGAGCCGACTACGCATGCAGAGCAGAGTAAAGCAACGGCAAGCTTTTCTGAAAAGGATAAGGCTCTGACAAAATAGATATAGTGTATAATATAGGCAGCGTGCCGTACCGGTGCGCTGCCGGACTGATGAGGAAAGAAAATGGCACTGCAGATAATACGAAACAACATAATAAACGTAGAGGCTGACGCGATAGTCAACACAGCAAATCCTGCGGTGGGAGTAGGCCGTGGCGTTGATTCTTCGATTTATGAGGCCGCCGGATGGGACAGGCTGCTGGAAGCCAGGGAGAAAATCGGTGAGATGTCTCCCGGAGAGGCGGCATGGACACCGGCTTTTGACCTGCATGCGAAATACATAATCCATACTGTCGGACCTGCCTGGCGGGGAGGCGGTTTTGGCGAGCGTGAGACTGTGGCCAGGTGCTACAGCAATTCGCTGGAACTGGCAGCGGAGCTCGGCTGTGAAACTATAGCTTTTCCTCTTATTGCTACCGGTACTTACGGATTCCCGAAGGATGAGGCGCTGCGCATCGCCATGGCGGAGATCAGTAAATTCCTGCTCGCAAATGAGATGGAAGTGTTGCTGGTCGTCTATGATAAAGAGTCATTTGAAGTATCGGGCAAGCTCTTTTCAGATATAAAGTCGTTCATCGGTGACAGTGAAGCAACATATGACGCATTCTACAGGTCACACCGTCCGGTTAGGGCATCCGGCAGGCGCAGATTTCTGGACAGACTTCTGAATAGAGACAGAGCTGAAAAACAGGAAAAGGAAGAATATATTTTGATGGAAGAAGCGCCTTCCATAGATGCAGATTATGACCTGCTGAAAGACGAAGATGCTTCTGAATATGGATCTTACCGGATGGAAGCTCCTGAGGAGATGTTGGAGTTTTCGGAGGAATATGAAGCTCCTCATAGGATGTCTTCGCCATCATATGCACCATCATATTCACCGGCATTTCCATCGGAAGAGGCGTCGCTTGATGAGAGGCTGAAACATCTTGATAAAACATTCCAGCAATACCTCTTCATGCTCATAGACCGCAGGGGTCTGACGGATCCTGAAGTATACAAAAAAGCAAATATTGACAGAAAGCATTTCTCCAAGATAAGGAGCAATGCCGACTATACACCGAGCAAAAAAACTGCGCTCGCGCTCGCAATCGCGCTTGAACTGAGTCTGGACGAGACAAGAGATCTGCTCTCCCGCGCCGGACTCGCGCTGTCACCGAGCATGGTATCTGACAGGATAATCGAATACTGCATTGAGACATCGAATTACGATATATACGAAATCAATTGCATTTTATTCAAATATGATCAGCCGACGCTCGGCGCATAAGTGAAAGGAGACGGATATGGAAATCCTGAATGTAACTTATAAGTGCAAAAAGGGAGTGAGAGAGAAGTTCCTGGAGACGATAAAAGAAGAAGGCCTCGATACGGCAAGCCGCTCTGAAGCAGGCAATATAAAATACGATTTCTATTTTGCTGATGCTGATCCGGATGAGCTGTTTCTCTTTGAAAAGTGGTGCGATGAAGAGGCGGTCAAAAGCCACAATACAGAACCTCACTTCAAGAGGTTTGGCGAACTTAAGGCAGAGTTTGTACTCGAAACTGTGCTTGAACGTTATTCAAAGTAAAAAAGGTTAACGTGTATAAATCAATAAAGGTCGTTGCGGCAATAATAATAGAAGACGGCAGCTTTTTCGCGACCCAGCGTGGATACGGGGCATGGAAGGATTGGTGGGAATTCCCGGGCGGCAAGGTAGAAGCGGGAGAGACAGCTGAAGAAGCGCTCGTAAGAGAGATCAAAGAGGAGCTCGATACGCTGGTATCCGTCGACGAATTCTTTATGACCGTGGAGTATGACTATCCGGAATTTCATATCTCCATGGATTGTTTCATTTGCAGTGTGATCAGCGGTGAGCTGACTTTGCTCGAGCATGAATCGGCGAGATGGCTTCCGCTCAGTGACCCGTGGCAGGTCAGATGGCTGCCTTCGGATATAGAGGTTATTAAAAAACTTAAATTAAGATGAAGAGGCGGAAAAGATGTATTCGACTCTGAAAGGCCTTTAGGAGGAAAGACAGAAAGATATGCGAAACATCACAGATAGACTGCTGAAGAGCAGTATGCAGGAAGCCAAAGACAGACTGACAGATATGATATAATAATTATCCTGAAAAACAATTAGGAGGGTAAGAAATGGCTGAGATAAATGACAATGAGATGAAGCATGCTCTCAAACAAGCCGAAAGAAAGGGCAGGCGAAAAGGGCGATTTGCGAGGATACGCACGTTTTTCGTGGGAATTATTGCCGGGATGCTTATCCTTACCTGCTTCACGGCTTATATGCATGGCCTTGCAGTAAAGGATGCTTTTAAGGCTCTTTTTACTACCGAGACTGCGGTTGAGAACCGCGACCTCACACTGATCAATCACAGGATCTTCGGCTACAAGGCCGCGGATTTTGCTGAAGCAGTGCTCGGCGATGAGGAGCAGCTGAAAAAACTCGAAGTGTACTCGAGAGAGGTCGCTGATGTCGCCACGCTGACACAGACAGGGCTCTTCAACATAAAGGCCTTCTCTAAGTATCAGCTCATAACATACAATGGCAAGGCAGTATATACAGTCGACCTTAGCGGACTGACTGCTGATGACATAACGCTTGATGAAGAGACAAAGACAGTAACTATGAAGGTGCCGGCACCGGTGCTTGAGCCTATAAATATTCCAAGTGAGAGCATACAATTCGGAGAAGTCGAGACGGAAGCCTTTGCGTTCGGCAATATAAAACTGACGCCTGAGCAGCAGGCTGAGGTGGAGACGCAGGCAAAAGAGAGGATGCTTCAGAAACTTGAAGACGAAAATGTAGCTGAAGACGCCAGGATGGCTGCTGAGCATTCGATCTGGGAAATATTCCAGCCGATGATCTCCAACCTCTCATCGAAGTACACTCTGAAGGTTGAATTCAAGTAGGATCCGTTTTACAGGAAGAGGTTTTGATATGAGAAAATGCTACGTGATCTGTGATTTCCTGTCCGATGCAAATAAGCAGAATATGCGCTCTGTTGCTGAGGAATGCGGATTTGATATGGGCTTTTTTGACAGCAGTGAAGAGGCAGCCGGAAAGATACGTGATGCTGAAGTGGTTTACTGCGATGAGGGTGAGCTCCTCGCGGAGATGCCGGACCTGAAATGGTGTCACTCTGTTTCTGCGGGTGTGGGACATTTTTTGAAGAGTGGAGTGTTTGAACGTGGAGAGGTGCTGCTGACGAACAGCTCAGGAGCATACGGACTGGTGATCTCAGAGCATATTATTATGGTGACGCTTATGCTGATGAGACGCATGCCTGAGTATTCAAAAGCCGTAGCTGAGAGACGCTGGATCAGAGACCTCAGAATAAGATCTATAAAAGGCAGTGTAATAGCAATCGTCGGAACAGGTAATCTGGGACAGAACGCGGCGAAAAGATACAAGGCGCTCGGAGCAAAGAAGGTTATAGGTTTCAGCCGGAGCGGAAACAAACGTGAATTCTTTGACGCGGTATTCAGGATAACTGATTTTGACAGCGCCGTGGGTGGCCGCAGCGAAGAAGAGCAGATAGACACACTTGTGCTCTGTGTGCCGGGGACTCCTGACACAGAAGGGCTGCTGAGCGCTGAGCGCATTGCACTTCTGCCTGAAAAAGCCTTTGTTATAAATGTCGGCCGCGGCACGGTCGTTAATCAGGAAGCACTTATCGAGGCTCTTAATGAAGGCCGTCTGGCCGGTGCAGCGTTAGATGTCATGTATCCTGAACCTCTTCCGGAGGATCACCCGCTTTGGACAGCAAGGAACTGCATAATCACGCCGCATATTTCAGGTGATATGGGGCTTCCTGAAACTGTGGATATTACGGTTGATATCTTCTGTGAAAACCTCAGACGCTATGCAGAGGGAAGAGAGCTTACGAACCTGATAGATATAAACGCCGGATACTGATACGACACAGAAAACTGAAAGGGACATAATAAAATGTGGGATCGCAAGGAGCTTAAAGCAAAAGGAAAGGCAGCTTACAATGCCAATAAGGTAGCTTGCATAATCGCAGCGCTTATACTGATGATCGCGGGTGGAATCGGCAGCGGATCTACTGCTTCGCCTTCGGTCACGGTCAGAAATCAGCTGAACAGCAACGATCAGGTCGTAGAATCATATGATGATTCCCGGGACGGGAATGATGTTGTTACGGTAGAAGTAAACGGGCAGAATCTCAATATCGGTGAAACAGAACACAACATAGTTCCGATGATTGCAGTGTCATCGGTAGTGTTTTTCCTGATTCTGATTGCCTCAACAGTAGGGTTGATGGTACTGGCACTGGTGCTTAACCCGCTGCATGTAGGTGCAAGGAAATTCTTTATTCAGAATGCATCAGACCCCGGGACGAAAGTCGATGGTATGAATGTAGGCTTCGCGTTCGGGAAAAACTACAGAGACATCGTATTCTCAATGTTCGGAACACAGCTGATCAACATCCTGTGGACACTGCTTCTTATTGTTCCGGGGATTTACAAGGCGTATTGCTGGAGACTGGTTCCGTTCATTATTGCCGACGAACCCGATATCCCAGGCAAGGAAGCCAGAGCCAGATCTGCAAGTATGATGAACGGAAGCAAGTGGGCATCGTTTGTGCTCGACCTTTCTTTCATCGGGTGGAAGCTGGTCGGCGCACTCACGTTCGGAATCGTCAATATAGTATTCACGAACCCATACGAGGCTGCGACTGACACTGAACTATATCTGACACTCAAAGGTTAACATGCTTTCGCCGGCACACAGTTATTAAATTGTTGGGAAACTTAAAGAGAGGTCAGAGTGAACCACATCGACAATGACATAGATCATATCCTGATAAGAAGATCACAGAACACTCTCATAGTAGTGGGAACGGGAACCATACTGTTCAGCGTCTGGACTGTAGTTAAGACACTGGGGACGCTTATCCTGCTCAAAGATGAAGCAGTCGCTGTTGTAAGAAAGACTGCTGATGAAAACGGCATTATTATATCCGATCAGCATCTTTTTTATATTGTACTTGCGGTTACGCTGATAGCCTTGCTTCTGTTCCTGGCTGTCAGGACATATATCGGTCTGACGGCGATTTCAGAGGGACGAGGCTTGCGGAGGCGTATAGGCTATCTCATCCTTGCGGTCATAATGATTATCTTCAACATAACGGCGGTCATAATAAACTTTGTTTCGGTAAAGTCGCAGGATTCCATAGATTCCTTAGCAGTTTTCAGTAACGATACTTCATTATCTGCACATATCATTGAAATTACGTCAATAATTATGCTGGTGGAACTGGTGTTTTCTGCAATAAGGATAAGAATAGTGCGGAAAAGGGTAAGTCAGAGCGCAGTACAGAGAGAACAGGAATAGCATATGCAGCTGGATTTTCATTATTACGCGACATATTGTGCGGCAGCCATTGCAGGTTACACTCATGACGAGAGCCTGCAGGTCGCTTATAGTGACCAGTTTACGGACTGTTGCTCCAGAACCCTGCTGAAAAAGCTGAACGGTCCGCTCAGTGCAGCAACCACTCAGCTGCAGCTTGAGATGATGGACGCGCGCACTGATATTACAGGCCTGCAGGATATTACAAGGATATGGGCTTCATTCCACTTCCTCCCGGGAAATCTTGACGCAAAGACAGAGAAATATTGCGGCAGAAGATATCTGCATAAGTACAGGCTCATCTGCAATACTAACAGCGCACTTCTCAAAGATACAGTTGAACTGGCACGGGGCAGAAGCATGCAGGCTGCGGGCATAGCAATGCATGTGCTTTCCGACACATGGGCGCACCGCTATTTTGCGGGCACACCGACACTTGCGATCAACAATGTGAATTATTACTTCTACGAACTTGTACCTGAAGGTGATGATTTCAGGGAAGTCCAGATAAAGTTCAACCATGATCCTCGCAGCGTCGATGATCCTGAAAAGAGTGTATATACAAACAGCCTGTATCAGAGCAATGAGAATTCGATAATGAATCTGGGGCATGGCCGGGCAGGACACTTCCCGGACTATGGTTATGCCCGGTACAAATATCTCCCGGCATGGGGAGGCTATAAAGAAATACTGAAAGACAACCCTTCCGATTATTATCACGCGTTCTGTCAGATGACTTATGCTCTCAGATGCCTCAGGACTGGCGATGTGTTTGAGACGGACGTCTATGACTTCGATGCGGTCAGGCCGTGGGAGGATGACATAAGGAGCCTGCTCGAAAAGCGGCAGATAGATGCATCAGCAGACTGGAAGGCTCTTGCTGAAAAGATTTCCGGCTGTGAAGTCGAAGATTTTGATATGGATAAGTATCAGAACGAATACCTGGAGGCTGACAAAGAATCCAAAGACGGGACGTTCCTCGGCAGGTTCATTATTGCCGCTCTCGCACAGAAGAGTATGGTGACCAACAGGATCTTTACGTCGGGTAACCCTATAGCCGGAGTCTCCGTAGACTTCGGAAAAAGCGGCTTCAGCGGAATAAAGGATTTCCAGAAGCTCGCGAAGGAATATGGAAGGAGGCAGATCGATGTCTAGATTCGGGAGGATTCTGAACACGATAGCTGCCTTATTCATGATCGCCATAGCTGTTATCATGTTCTTTCTTGATGCCATACACGGACTGAAATTAGTCATGATAGTTATACAGATGGGAATGACCCTGAGAGGCATGCAGGCTATCGTCTATTACTTTTCTATGGCAAGGCATATGGTAGGCGGAAAGAATGTCCTTTTCAGGGGCATGATCTTTCTTGATCTGGGCGTACTTGCGGGAACGATTTTTGAGCACCCTGTGGTATACATCCTTATATACATTTCACTTCTGCATATTTTCACCGGAACAGTATCTGCGCTGAGGGCCAATGAATCCAGAAGAATCGGGACGTCGTGGAGACTGAAAATGGCATATGGCATAACTAATATACTGCTTGCGTTAATTGTTGTGATATGCGGTATTGCATTCGGCAGGCTCAGGATCGCAGTCTGGGTATACAGCATAGGACTTATATACTCGTCGGTCCTGAGAATAATATCGTCTTTCAGACAGAATGAGATAGTATATATTCAGTAGAGGAAATAATCGGGAAATCATGGCTGACGTATTTGATTATCTTAAAAGAAGAGGTGTCTTGTCTTTCAGAGAAGATCCGTTCAACGAGGTGGATAATCTTGTCCTCGCTATGTTGGCGTATGCGAATTTCGAGGGCATACTGGATGACAGCTTCAACAGGGTCAGTCTAAGTACGGCCGACAGGAAGTATTTTGAAAAGCACTCACGCAGCTATGCGAAGAAAAGCATCTTTCATTTCGTGCGGGTACCGCTGCTCATGGATGACATGCTGAAAGGTGAACGCTTTCGCGACACCGAACTCACCAAATACGTAGACATAATCAACAGTGACAAGGAAATGCAAATGTCGGCAGTGACATTTCTGCTGAGCGATGGCAGCGCGTATGTAGCTTTCAGGGGCACCGACACTACAGTTGCCGGATGGAAAGAAGACTTCAATATGAGCTATTTGCCTGACACAGAAGGGCAGCTTAGTGCAGTGCGCTATCTGAATGAGGTTGGTAAAGAGATAAAGGGACCGATACGAGTCGGAGGTCATTCGAAGGGCGGTAATTTCGCCGTATACGCCTCAGCATTCTGTGACAGGGAGATCCAGGATCGCATCATTGCTGTGTATACTAATGACGGCCCGGGTTTCCGCAAAGAGGTGATGGAACTTGAGGCGTATAAACACATACTGCCAAAGGTGGTAAGCATAATTCCCGATACATCGATCATTGGGATGCTGCTTACCAGCAATGTGGGGCACATAATAGTAAAAAGCAAATACGTAGGACTTATGCAGCACGACGCCCTTACGTGGATAATCGAGCGAAACAGATTCAAGAGGACGAAACAGTCTGCTCTCGGATCGTTCATTAACAACTCACAGAAAGAGTGGCTCAGCAATTTAGACGACGAATCGAGAGAAATGTTCGTAAACACGCTGTTCTCTTTCTTTGAGGCGACCGGTATGACCACCTTCGATGAGATGATCATCAACAGGCGTACATCTGCAAAGAAGATAATTGCTACATTAAAAAACCTGCCTAAGGAAAAACAGATAAAGCTGATGGCTGTTATGGGCGGACTGCTTCGGAGTATCGGGAATGTGGTCAGCAGCCATATCAATAGAAAAAAAAGAGACCGCAGGGAACGGTGGACAGAAAAGTGGAAGAAAAATAACAAAGAAGGGTCGTTCTGAATTCCCTTCAGGGGTGAAAGCCCCTGCTTTTTTTATGCTCAAACGCGGGTGGCTCTGATCCTCAAAAGAGGATTCAGAAAAATGCTGTCAAAGCCATATATGTCAGGCAAAATTGGATTCAACAATTCGAAAACGGCCAGGGCAAAAGGTGTGCATCAAAATGTCCTGGCTTTTATGATACTCGAAACTTCCGTCTAAAATGCTGAAAACAAGTCAAAAGGGCGGAAGTCTGTGAGCACACGGGTAGTAAAACTTCCGCCCAAAACGCTGAAAATGAGCCAAAAGGACGGAAGTCGTGAAGTGCACCCGACGGGGAAATCCGGCCGTCAAGGATCTCCGACCTGCTGTGCAGGCGCTGCCGCGTCCTTGACTGCCGTTTTTCGGGTGTTGCCTTCAGCTTACACCCGAATCCGAACCCGTCGCGAGTTCTCACCCCACTGAATCACATGTATAGCAAAACAGACGCCAGGCGGCGTCTGCTTTGCTATGGTGCGCCCGGCGGGGATCGAACCCGCGGCCTTCTCATTCGGAGTGAGACACTCTATCCACTGAGCTACGAGCGCATGTGTACGCCGGGCACATGCCCGGCGTTTTTCATTATATTCAATTATGGGAAAATGGTCTAGAGATAATCTCTCTCATAACCGATAGGTCTCAGCATGAGGTCGTCCATTGCGTCTTTTACTGTTATATTGCCATTGATGACGTCATATATTGCATTGAAGATAGGCATCTCTACGCCTGTCTGTTCAGCAAGCTCGTGTACTACCTCGGCAGTATACATACCCTCAGAGACCATGCCAATCTCTTTGATGGCATCTTCAGGCTTCTTGCCCTGACCGATCAGTCTGCCGCAGCGGAAGTTTCTGGAGTGGATGCTTGTGCATGTAACGATCATGTCACCGATGCCCGCCAGGCCGAAGAATGTCGAAGGCCTTGCACCAAGCACAACGCCGAGCGATGTGGCTTCAGCACAGCCTATTGTAAGCATTGCAGCCAGCGTGTTGTCTCCATAGCCGGCTCCGTTGGCGATTCCTGAGCCAACAGCAAGAACGTTCTTAAGCGATGCTGCAAGCTCCATGCCCTTCATGTCATCGTTCAGATAAACTCTGAATTTATTCGTGCTGAGGAGCTCTGCCAAAGCAATGGCGGATTCCTCTTTTTTCGACGACATTGCAACTACCGTAGGAACTCCTATACCTAATTCTTCGGCGTGAGAAGGACCGCTCATACAGACGTATCTGTCGAGGTCGAAATATTCGCCTATGACCTCAGACATCCTCTTGTGGGTTTTCTGTTCAAGACCCTTGGAAATGCATGTAACGATCGCATCCTTGCGGATGAAAGGAACAGCAGCTTTAATGGCGCTTCTTACATGCTGTGCAGGAAGAGCGAATATGACGAAATCCGCATCCTTAATAGCTTCCTCATTTGTTTTGCAGAAGTGGTAGTCACCTTTGAGTTTTACGCCCGGAAGGTAGTCTTTGTTCTCCATGTCTGCAGCCATGCGTGCAAGGTGATCCTGATCGATATCGAAAATGTTGACCCTGCAGCCTTTGCCTGCAAGAACTGTAGAAAGAGCTGTACCGAAGCTTCCTCCGCCGATAAATGCAACTGTAGTCATATCTTTATCCCTTCTCTGTTAATCCGTGCGAATAAATCCCTTAACGGGTCCAACCAAGTAATTATACTGTTTTTGTACTTAAATTGAAACCATGAAGCCTTTCATGTGGTATACTGTTAACCGTAAATGCGCCGGACAGGATCTGCCGGCATAAAAGGAGACAGAGATGGCAACAAAAAAGAACCCAAGAGTAGTAAAGTTTGTACTTACAGATGATGACTATATATCGTTCGGACGCTACCGCATCCTCTACACAGCCGGCGGGCGCAAGCTTGTTAACAGACAGAGACTTACATACCTGATCAGCGGTATCTGCATCGCCGGACTTTTCACTATATTCCATGCAGATCATCAGTTCACCATGATCGCTTATGCAGTTGCGGCTGTTATCGGTATCGGCGGTCCGATTTTTGCTGAAAGAATATTGCTCCGTCAGCAGGACAAAGCCATAAAAAACTCAACAGATACTCTGGAGAGGGTTCATGCGGAGGAAAACGTGATAACCATAGGTGATGATGCTCTCACTACGGATGCAGGTGATGATCATCAGTCGTTCGATTATAAAGACATTATTGCAGTTGACCTCACAGAAGAAGCGATTTATGTCTGGATGAGCGAAACAATGATAATGCCTGTACCGCTTCACGCATTTGCCGGAATGCCTGAGATGAAGGAGGCTTACAAGCTGATCAGACAGAAAGTCAAGGAGGCGGGCGGTACTCTCGCTGATGATGGCAAATAGATGCACTTTGTGAAAAACAACAAAAGAATGTCAATTTATTAGTTGACAACACAAGCGAACGTTGCTATATTAGCAAATGAACTTATTCTATGAAAGGAGCACATTCACATGACAAGAAACATGATGATGGAAATGGGAATGATGGGCATGTGCATGTGCAGAGCCGATGAATAGCATAGGATAAGGTCATAACGAATCCGGAAACTGTGTATATTTCTCATGTGTGAGATGCCGGGGCAGGTCGTTAAGACCTGCCCCGTATTATTTTTTCAGGAAAGGAACGGAATGGCAGAACACATCATAAAACTCCATGGAGTAACCAAGGAGTTCGATACCAAAGGCGGCAAAGTTGTCGCACTGAAGGATATCAATCTGGACATCGAGAGAGGGGACTCA
>JAFRJV010000130.1 GCA_017432075.1 Mogibacterium sp.
ACAGTAAGATGGAGCAAGGCAGCTAATGCCGACGGCTATGTCATTTACAGGTCAACCAGAAAAAAATCCGGTTATAAGCTGATAAAAACTATAAAGAGCGGCAATACAGTCTCATTTGTCAACAAAAAACTAGCCAAAGGCAAGAAATACTACTACAAAGTGAGAGCCTACAGAACAGTAGGAGATAAAAATATATATGGAAGTTATTCAGCAGTGAAATATAAAAAAGCTAAATAAAACATATTAAGTGAAGAGGAGGTAAGTATGCAATCCGGAAAAAGATGGAAAGTCATAGCGTCCAGGCTGCTTGTGACAGTACTTGCTGTGACCATGGTCTTTACTATGATGCCGTCTGCGGGAGGCGGGTACACCTATGCTGCGTCAGAGAGTCTTCAGACCATGACTCCTGAAGTATTAGTTTCAGGCAGCGCAGTAATAGGAGGCTCGGATTATACTGCGGAAAATGTAGGATTAGAGCGTTCATACACCAGGGATGAACTGAAGGCTCTGGAAGGCGGTACTGATATACAGTATTCTGCCGTCAAATATCAGTTCCCATATACGCCTGTCTTGTACAGAGCGACCGGTGTATATTTACGCTCACTGCTCGAGGGTACCGCATTTGATGCTGACAATGATGTGTTAAAAGTTATTGACAATGCAAGCGACCCTTGGATAATCACGTTTGATCCGGATGTAACGGAAACTACAGGTGAAGGAAAAACATTTACCGGACTTAATACACCGAGATATTTCTTCCCGGGTGTTATTGCGGGTTCTGCTGAAGATCCAGAAGAAGTTCAGCCAATGCTTGCATGGGCATTGAATGACAGCAATTCCGGAGATCCTGAAACTGCAGGAGACGAAAAGGATTATCTGACACTTGCTGTTGGACAACTGGATGTAGAGGACAGAACAAACAGAGGCTTTTCCAAGAACAGTACCTATGTTGTTGCAGGAGATCCTCTGGATGAGATAGTTCTGACTGTAGGCAGCAAAGCATACACACGTGCTGATATATTGATGATGGATTTTGCAGAGGCTGCCTACACATATCAGACATCAGGCGGCCAGGCAACTGACTCTGTCCGCGGTGTACCTATGTCTGTACTGCTTGCCGGAGAGGAAGGAGACTCTACAGTAGAGTTTGAAGCTGCTGACGGATATGATACGTCGTCTGCAAAAACGACGGTGCAGGAGCTTATAGATGGCAACTATATGCTCGCTTATCAGGTAAACGGCGATGGCATTTATGTGAAGGCGAAAAGCAATGCTCCGAATCCGGAGGGATACGGATTCCTGACTATGTATGGCGATGGCGCTAAGCCATCCAAGATGATAAATAAGATCACTGTTACGACACCATCCGGGATCGACTTCTCGAAGAGTCCATACAAACATATTACCAACGGCGGAGAGGGAGGCGACGGCCCTTATAACATTGATGCGATAACAGGTGCTACTCTTACTGTTGAAGGACCTGGTGTAAAGACCAGTGTACCGGTTTCAGTGCGTGATCTTGAAGGCAGAAATGCCGGTGCTGTCAGAGCAAATTATACAGATAAACGCGAAGGCAGCAATGTAACAAGGACGTATGAAGGGATCGATCTGTACTACATTCTCCATAATATGACGAATGGGGATAACGGTATAAAGCTTACGGATCTTGCGAGACGCGTACTGATAAAGAACCGTAACCGCAGGACTATCGCCGAGTTCACGGTGGAACAGGTTGAAGAGGCTCATAAAAGTGAGACGCCTATACTTGTTGCATATGGAACATCTCTTACAAACGGGGAAAACATCAGGCCATTTGTATTCAATAATGCCTCAGGAGCAGACCCTGATTTAGGAAATGAGGACGGCTGCATAAAACTTGTATATGATAAATCGTCAATTACTGATGATATAAATGACGATTATATACTGTTCGGTAATATGGCATATATATACGTTGCCGAAGCAGAAACACCGGGATATAAGCATGATAAGGCCCCATATCAATCTCCGGACATTTCAAACTATGTTCTGACTGTTACGGGTGACAAGATAGGAAGGGAAGTCAACTATACAGTTAAGCAGCTCGAGAACATGGTGGAGTATGATGAAGATGGCAAACCGGACAATAGCGGTATGGGATATCGTGATGAATACAGTCTGGCTAATACCAATTACTGGTACGTAAATGAGTATGAGGGCGTTCAGCTGTGGAAGCTTCTGCTCCTTTCAGGCCTTGACGCATCTCTCGCTTCCGACAATGAGACTCTCGTAAGTTCAACGGCAACAGATGGATATGCCTCCACTGACAAATTTACGATCAAGCAGGTAGCCGATCCTGACAGCTTTGGATTCTACGAAAAGAATCCATTGGATCAGAATGACGGAACCTATACAGGCAATGAAAACATTCGCGAAGGTGATGATGTCAGTACGGGTGATAAGCTGTACACGGGATACCCCGTTCTTGTTGCTTATGGTGTTAACGGATATCCATATGTAGAAAAAGCAACTCAGGAAGGATACCTTTCCGGTTTGCAAAATGACGGTGGTCCTCTGCGTATAATATCCGGCAAAAAGAATTACACACATGCCAATGGATCGAGCCAGGCCAAGCTGCTGGACAAAGTGATCGTCGGAGATGACACATATCACTATAGTACTCATCAGTTCCACAGTGACCCGGTCTATACAGCATTAGCGGAGAATGAGTTAACTGTAAAGATACTGAATGGTGCTGATGCAGATGCACCTGTTCTGAAAGAACAAGCTTACAGAATCGGTGATATCGAAACGAAGCTGTATGATGGAAGCCTGTCGCGCAATCAGCTTAAAGAGGCAAAAATCAAGACTTTCTATGGCCTTGCCAAGAACGGTGAAATATTCAGTGACCTGTATGAAGGAATGAACTTGAATTACTTCCTAAGAGAGGTTGTAGAGCTTCCGGGTTATAAGGGCACCATTACCTTCAGTGATGGAACAAATGAGCTCTCTCTGAATCTGGAAGATGTGCTTAATACCAACAACGGCAGCAATCCTGAGACCGGAATGACGGGACTTCCTCCGATACTTGCATACGGCAAGAACGGGGCGCCGATGGTTAACAGCAAGAAGGCTGAAGATGGATATCAGGATGAAATCGAACTTTCAAAGGGAACAGAATATAAGCATTCTATTACTGTAAAAAACAATGGAGGTCCGTTAGCAGTCCTGTTCCCGAATACTGACAGCGAAGTATCCGGAAAGAGCTTCTCTAATGTGGTATCGATCACTGTAAACCTGTCAGCAGATAAATATGCACATACCAGTGAGCCTTATAACAGTTTTGCTGATTATAAAGTCACAATAAAGGGTGAAGGAACCAGGCTGGGTGAAGCGGGCAAGGACTTTGCCTTGTCAGAGCTCGAAGGCAAGCAAACAATAGCATTTACAGGTGATTACAGTATTCTCAAAAATGGGGCAACCGTACCTTCTCAGACAAGATATCGTGGTATAGATTTGTACAAACTGCTCTCGTCAACAGCAGTAGGACTTAAGAGCAATGCTGATAAGGTAATCATTACTGACAAAGATAATAAATCTACCGAGTTCACACTTTCTGAGATAAGAAAGACTTATATGAATCCTGTAACCGGTGAAACCGATCTTCCGGTGATCCTGGCCTATGGTATCGGCAAAGCAGGAGAAGCGGATAAGGAAAACGGAAAACCGCTTGTTATCAGTGATACTGATGAAGGATACGAAGAGGAATTCGGCAATACCGGTGGACCTGTCCGCCTGGCTGTAGGTCAGACAGACGCGGAAAATGTAAACAGCGCTAAAAATATAAAGTACGTAAAGTCTATAGAAGTAACAGCATCAGAAATGACAAGCTGGAATCACAACAGCGCAGAAATTTATAAACAGTACAGAAATATGCCGGTACAGCTGCTTGTGACAGACAAAGATAATAATGAGCTGTTAAATAAGACTTACACAGTAGGCGAAATCGAGGATAACACTGAACTTGTAGAGAGAATCGAAGCTAATGTCACGGATGTAAAAACATGGGAAGGCATCAATTTCTGGAGATGGGTCAAACAGGAAGCAGCCGGCATAGAAGGACTGGCAGATCCTGTAAGTGTGACCGTGTTCTCAGTTGATGGAGCCAACAGACCTATTCTGGCTAACTATCATATTGATGGACTGGAAAACGGAATTCTGGATGGCGGAAAATACGTGCCGATCATACTCGCCTACGGTATTGAGGGCTATCCTTTGGTTACCGGTGACAAGGCACACCCACAGAATGGCGAAGGTTATGATGCAACAGCCGGTAACAACGGCGGTCCGCTGCGTCTGATTACACATAATACTCAAGGAGATTCTCTTACATACATATCCAAGATAGTTGTTGTTGTCGGTGAAGGTGGCAGTCAGCCGGAGGAGACTGCAGATTTCACCATCAAGGGACTCAAGAGCGGCGATGTAAAGATGTCTGTCGATGATATCAAAAACCTGAAAAACAAAACAGGAGATAACATCGGACAGGCAGAAGCTGAATATGTCAGAAAGGGTGTTACCAAGAAGGTCAAGGGAGCTTATCTCAAGAACATTCTTGCTTTAAACGGAGTTGAGAATGAAAACACCGTGATAACGCTCAATACGCCTGATTCCTTTGAAGAAAGTGAAAAGGGAGCATCTTACAACAACATCAGTCTGAAGCAGGCAGTAGAACAGCAGTACTTCGTTGCTTATCAGGAATTTGTTGACGGCGAATGGAAGGATATCGACGATATTATAAAGAATACAGACATCCATACAAACCTGAGGATGTATCGTAATTACTGTGCTGCCAACGGACTTGATAATCAGAATGAATGGCTGGATCAGTGCGATAATGTCAATGCTGTTACGCTTGATGTTCCTGATGCCACAGCATTCAAGGAATACCCAACTGCCAGCGGAGTACGTTCCACATGGATGGACAAGGACAACACCATCTGGGTCGGAACATATGGAGGCGGTCTGTATTACAAGAAGGCAGGTGAAAGTGCATTCACCAGGATCAATACATCCAGCACTCCGGCACTCAAGACCGACTTTACATCTGCTGTTGCAGCAGACGCTGAAGGCGGGATCTGGGTAAGCCAGAATGCAAGCTACACAGATCCGACCGGTAATCAGGGTGTACTGTATATCAAGGGCAATGAAGCCACACAGTATCTTGCCGGTACAGATCCTGCTACTATACCGAACAATTACGTTCAGGCAATCAAGGTCGATACAGACGGCAAGGTATGGTTCGGCTCATTCGGAGGACTGACGATCTATGATCCTGCTGCAGGAACATGGACGACATACAGCAAGGCAGACAAGAACTTCCCGGCCACATCGATCAATACGATCGTTCTCGACGGAATGGGCGGCGCATGGCTCGGATTCTATCCTGACGGATCCGGCACAGAAGAAGATCCGTATACCGGAGGTTTCTGCCACATAGACAAGGACGGAAATGTAGATAAGATAAAGACAGAGACCGGAGTTTCCGCTCCTATGTTTGCCCAGATCTGGGTGCGTAACATAGCAATAGATAAGAAGGGAACTGTCTGGGCAGTTGCTGCAGGCACAAATCTCGATGATAATGTCGGCGGCGTTGTATGGAAATGGCAGTCGGGCAAGGAAGAACCATCCAGATACACAGGTAAGGAACTGTTCCCTGATTATCTCGACGGAAGCAATACAACAGAAGTCCGTGTCGTTGCGGTGGATAAGGACGGATCACTCTGGTTCGGAACATCTGCTGACGGAGTGCTGAAAGTCAGCAACCCTAAACTTAACGGCAACGGAACCATGACTGTTGATGCTCAGTACGCTAAGGAGACAGGCTCCTGGAGTGCTGCAAACATGAACAATGTTTTCAGCATAGACTTCTGGAATGACGGAACCGCATATGTCGGTACTGCAAGCGGTCTGCTGGTACTCGGAGATGAGCCTCAGGGAGGCGGAGATGAACCTGCAGTTGAGCCTGCAGGTGACGCTACACCTGAGACTGCCGACCTGACTATTACAGGTGATGCGCTTTCAAGAGACGGATACTTCAGTATCCGCGGCATCAAGAATACGGACGGCATCGCAAGAGTAGACGCGACCTTCAGCTGGAAGAACTCAGGCGGAACTGAAGGAAGTTCAGTGGTACAGGGCGCTACACTTGAGAATATCATCAACTACATCGGCCTTGCTGAAGGAGCAGAGATAGATAAAATAACCGCAATTTCTTCGGATGACAGAACAGCGGAATACACCGCAGAGGAGATCGCGACAGCTGACAGGGATGGCAATAAGGCGATGTTCATCTGGAAGGAAGATGGCGCTAATGCACAGAAAACCGTAATCGGACAGTTCAGTGAAGGCGAGGTAAACAAAGGCAGATGGGCTAAGGATGTCGTAAAGATCGTCGTCACAAAGAAGACCGGCGGAGATGAACCTGCAGTTGAACCTGCAGGCGATGCGACAGCAGATACCGCAGACCTGACGATCACAGGCGATGCACTTTCAAGAGACGGATACTTCAGTATCCGCGGCATCAAGAATACGGACGGCATCGCAAGAGTAGACGCGACCTTCAGCTGGAAGAAC
>JAFRJV010000131.1 GCA_017432075.1 Mogibacterium sp.
ACATCTTACCGGGCTCACCCGACACCTTATCTGATAGGCGGCCTGCGGACTTCTGTCCACGATCCCCTGTGCTACGGCACACTATCCTCCGGTGACCAGCTTTATTCGTGATATGGATGCATTATACGTTTATTTCGTATTTAATACAAGCTGCTTTTGAGGTGGTTACTCACATCTTTTGCTATATATATTCATCCTTTTGCTCGTTATCTATTTCCATAGAGCTGATCACTAACTCTCCGCATCCAAGAGGATCGTCACCATTCTGAACTTCTATGTTATACATTTTGCCTTCTATAACGACAAAAGCCTCATAATACCTTCCCACATATTCATCGGTTTCATCTGTCGCAGCCACTATCTCATCAATGCAGTCAGGCAATGGTCCGTGCTCATCTGAAAAATCAACAAGGTCATTCTTATGCTTCTCTTTGAACTCTTGAATCAATTCAGGATCATAGTCACCATACTCCCATATCGTTATCTCTGTCATGTCATCTATGCATTTGTATGACTTCGCGCTGATCCTTTCTTTGCCATCATCACCGATCGTAACACCTATATCATCATTATCATGTGTAAAGCGTTCATCTGGCATGGTATATGTCAGATTGCCTATATGGTCACTAAGAAGTATATGTGTATTACGAGGCGCGATATTCATCACAATAACAGTCGCCACAACTATTATCAGCGCCAACAACAGGCACGCCACTATCCTGATAGTCCTGTTTGCCCTGCGATTGCGAATCGCCATCTGCTCATTGATCCTGGAGAGCTGCTCTATTATCGCATCCTGATCATGACTTTCGACAGGCTTTTCTCCCAGCAATTCTGAGACTGACACTTCGAAAATCTCGGCCATATCAGATAAAAGTGCAGCATCCGGAACTGAAAGGCCCTTCTCCCATTTTGATATAGTCTGCCTTGTCACATGCAGCCTGATCGCCAATTCTTCCTGTGTAAATCCTTTATTCTTCCTGATAGTCCTAATGTTCTCATTTAGCATAGCCGCCACCCCAGTATGTTTTGATTTTCTGCTTTTATAGTAGGTCTACAGTCATCCTAAAGCAAGCAACGCAGATTAACATCTGTGGATTATAGTATAAGCATCTGCAAGCGGAAATAGTTGCAGGCTATTTTCATAATAGAACACTGAAAAATATGATTATTTAGGTTCGTTTAAAGATTCTGCGGTATCCTGTCATTGTCAAACAGAGAGACAACAACTTTTCTTCATAACAATACTCCATACAAATACCTATGACGTTTCAGCCATGAAGGATATAGTGAATCCCTCATGGCTGTTGTCATAGTGGAGAATTAAATATGGCATTACTTCTTTATTCATCTGGGGTGCTCATATCCGGCCGCTCCCATTTGCCGTGATCTGTTACGCTGCCGGATAATCATCAAAAAATCATTGCAATCCTTCCCGGAAGGCGGAGGTTCATTTCTGATCTCATATCTGTCCTGCAGCTGCTCTGCAATAGATTTTGCGGCACTCCTGCCGGCATAATCGTTATCAAGATGCAGGGCAATCGTCTTCACCTCGGGATGATTTTGAAGTGCATTATCCAGTGCTGCCGGGATCTTCATATTCGGTCTGTTGGGACTCGGGGCATATACTCCGCCAAGAGATAGCATAGGTTCTGCCCGCCAGTTGCCCGTCTGCATCTTCATTATCGTCGCGAAAGATAAGAGATCCACCGCTGATTCAAAGGTATGAAGGACTCCAGAACTGCCGCCTTTCGACTCGACCCTAAACGCATACCTCTTTTCAGATCCTGCGGCATCGCCCATGATCCTTTCGCCATTGGTTGCCCGGTAGCATGCATATGCAGCTTTGCCGGTCTCATCATAGCCAACGAAAATGCAGTTGTGATATGGCAGGGACTCATACAGCAGACCTTCATTAATACAGTCTCTGATGATCTCCCGGTCTATTCCCCGGCCGGTCAGATAGCGAATCACTTCAAGATTTGTCCCGCATTTCTCCGGCAGGAGAAGCTTTCTTTCTGTGTTGCTGTTATCCCGATTGAAAATCCTGAGAGTTTCAAGCTGAAAATCCCTGGACTTGTCAGTCAGGATATCCATCGCTTCAATGAACGGAAGTCCCTTGACCTTGATCAGATAATCGAGTGCAGATGTGCCGCCAAAGCCTCTGCTCCACCAGAACCACTTCCCGTTAGACAGTTTTAAGGAGTCGTGTTCGCGTAGGCACCAGGTATTTCCCCGCACATGCACAAGCTCTGTCGGCTCATATGTCTGTAGGTATGTCATCAGGTCTATCGACCTCGCCTGCTTTATCTGTTCTTCGGTGTAGTAAGGCATAATCATCACCTCGCTTCATCGCGTGAGGCACGGTTCTGCTCACGCCGGATCTGTTTTTCGAGAGATTTATCTATGCCGGTTATCATTTCATCAGCAAATGACCTGATCCTTTCCAGAGAATCCTTCAGTTCTTTGACTTCCTTTCCACTTGCCCATGAAGCCAAATATGGATAGGAGTAGCTCGAAGAGTCGATGGAATAGGCTCCGGCGACAACACTGGCTATAGCCTCGGCCTCAGTCTCCATGTGCCTTCTGTCGAGAGTAAAATCCTTGTCACGACCTTCTTTTGAATGATATGTGGCGTGGCTTATCTCGTGGATCAGGGTCTTGATTGTTTGAGCTTCGCTCATTCCTGTCTTGATCGCTATCCTTTTTTCAGCATCGTTGTAGTAACCTTTGGCTCCTCCTTCGATGTCTTCAAAGGTGATCGGTACCGGGCTTATACTCACAAGCGCCTTATAGAATCGCTCATACTCTTTGACATCGCCTGTCAGCTCATGGATATCCAGTGAAGGTAGTTCCCTGCCCTCTGTCTGCGAGACATCCCATACATATGCGATCTTGAAGCCGACTCGCTCTATTGTTTTCTTCTTTTCTGATCCTGTTCCGCTGCTGTCGGCATCGGGATCGTCCATGTCATCGATCTCAACCTTATACTTACAGGGAGCCAGGATCTTGATTCCCTTCTCGCCTTTCTTTACCTGCCTGCCGAACTTCTTCTGCCAGTCTACGTAGCCTGCCACACAGGTCGAGCCCGGAGCCTGCAATGCGATGAGCAGGCAGTTATTCAGAGAATAATTGTGAAAGCGTGAAAAGGTTCTTATGACCGTCTGAAAAGATTCGCTGTTATAGCATTCGACAACACCTTTCTCCAGTTCTTCGGTCAGTTCCTTTATTCGTTCCTTCTGAGATTTCCTGTCAGGACTTCTGTTTCTGTTGTAACTCATATATCTCACCATCCTTTGCTGCATAAAAAAACTGCAGACGTATTTGCCTGCAGCAATGTATTCAGCTTGTGATGTTTATGAGTTATTCCGGCACTATTATTTCCGGATTCATGACCAGAATGCAGTTACAGTCCCATATATCCAGGCTGTCTCTGAAGGCACCGCAGTTGGTCAGTTCGACTGCGTCGATGCCATTCCGAACCAGTTCCTCAAAGTCGATGTAGCAGGGATTTGGGGAGTACAGCTGCATCAGCTGCTCCTCGGACGGTATCTTTCCCGGCTCTACTGTTTCCATCCACGACAGATCCTTAGGCTTCCACGGCTTTGTTTTCGGAATGGTCTCCAGCTGCTCCGGATCTTCAAGTATGAGAATGTCGCTGTCAGCGGAAACAGTGAATCTGAAAAACTGCTTAAGCGATTGAACAGAATACCGGTTTTCTCTGCACCATGCGCTCCAGCCAAAAGGGTCATTTTCGCGGCTTGCCCACAGACCGGTGCCTTCCATCGGTTTAGTGTTCCATGTGCTGTTTCTAATCGGAGAAAACAGTTCTGGATCAAATGCATCTGCTCCATAGTGTATGTAGACTGTCATTCCCGCACCTCGAAAAGCATTGTCTTTCATGTCAGGATAC
>JAFRJV010000132.1 GCA_017432075.1 Mogibacterium sp.
AAGCTTACAGAAAAAAGAAGAAGTAACAGACAAAAGCGCGGTTGGCAGACCGGCTTACACGTTGCACGTGTCACGCGAGGAATGTAAGGGCTATGCCCGTAAATAGAACAACCCCGCGTTTGACGCGGGGATGTGTTTTTGGAAAAAGTGCTTTCGCCGTTCGACAGTTAAAGAGCACATTGCTACCATTATCGCACATAAAACAAAAGGAGGTTTATCTGATGAGATACAGAAAGAATGTGGGCGATATTGGGGAGAATTTTGCAGCGGACCTGCTTACAAACGCAGGCTATCAGATAATCGAAAGGAACTACAGAACTAAGGCTGGGGAGATAGATATCATTGCAATAAAAAACGGAGTATTGCACTTCGTTGAAGTGAAGACAAGGAACGGAGACCAGTATGGTTATCCGTCAGAGGCAGTGACAGCGACGAAGCAGCAGCGCATCAAGAGAGCAGCGGAGCAATACCTTCAGGGAAGAAGGATGAGCTGGAACAGGATTTCGTTTGATGTCTATGAGATAATGACGGAACTCATAGAAGACTGCATGTGAGGTGAGCCATGTACAGCAGAACGAGATCAGCGGTATGCCTTGGGATCGATGGAAGAGAAGTCTTTGTCGAAACGGACATTACCAGAGGCCTGCCGGGAATAGGCATGTCGGGACTGGCCTCTACCATGGTCATGGAATCGCGGGAGCGGATAAAAAACGCGATCATAAATTCCGGATATGAATTCCCGAAAGGCCGGATAACCGTGAATCTTACACCGGCCAGCCTGCGAAAGAACTCCAGCTGCCTGGATCTTCCCATAGCTGCGGGAATACTGGCAAGTGAAGGCTGCATAAGATCGCGCATGCTTGATAAATGGGGCATCATAGGTGAACTGGCTCTTGACGGGAGAGTATTGGGCGTTGAAGGTGCGCTTCCAATGATACTGCACATGAACGATATAGGACTGAGAGGCATAATAGTGCCGGAGGCAAACAGGGCGGAAGCAGCACTTGCAGGAGGCAACATCTATGCGGTCACATGTCTGAGGGAGTGTTCGATACTTCTGTCCATGGATCCTGATGAAGTCGCTGCAAAAGCTGAATCAGAGGAGCTCGTCTGCAGGGTAAGACCTGAAGATGCGCAGGAGATCATAGACACAAACTCAGATGAGACAGAAGGGGATACTGACTTTGCGGATATAGCAGGTCAGGAGAATGCAAAAAGAGCTGTCATGATCGCAGCTGCGGGAAGGCACGGCCTGCTCATGGTCGGAAGTCCGGGCTGCGGAAAGACCATGATCGCGGGCAGAATGGCCGGGGTGATGCCCGCGATGACCGATCGCGAACTGCTCGAGACTGCAATAGTGCGATCGGTCGCAGGCCGGGGAGCCGACAGCATCCGCCTGAGATACAAAAGGCCTTTCAGGGCTCCGCACCATACGATTGGAAGAGCAGGACTGGTAGGAGGAGGGTCTACTCCTGTACCGGGAGAAATAACCCTTGCCCATAACGGAGTGCTGTTTCTGGATGAGATCTGCGAATTCAATAAAGACGTGATCGAGTCTCTGAGGATACCAATAGAAGAGAAAAAGATAACGCACTTCAGAAAGGGAGAGGCGTTTGTCTTTCCATGCAATTTTCAGGTTGTCATGGCTGCAAACCCATGCCCGTGCGGATTCCTCGGAGATCCGGACAGGGAATGCACATGCACCCAGGCAGATCTTGAAAGATACAGGCGCAAGCTGAGCGGACCGATAATGGACCGCATAGACATGAAGATAACGATGGAGAAGGTCGGATACGGCGAGCTGACCGGAGGCAGCAGGGGAATGACTACCGCTGAAATGAGAACCAGAGTCGAGGCTTCGCTGAAGTTTGCTGCAGAAAGAGGCCGCCATGGTTTCAATTCTGAGATCCCGGACCACGAACTCGAAAAATACTGCCGCCTGGGACACGAAGAAGCGAAGTTCATGAACAGAGCCTACGATTCATTCTCCATGTCTCCGAGAGGCTATAACAGGACGCTCAGGGTGGCGAGAACGATAGCTGACCTTGATGCAAGCGAAGACATAAAAACGGAACACCTTGCCGAGGCTCTCGGATACAGACTTCAGGAGTAAAAATCATGATGGAAACAGTAAAGATAGATATAGATTCAATAGAATATCCGGCACGGCTGAGAGAGATACCGGATCCGCCAAAACAGCTCTACTGCACGGGAAACACCGGACTTCTCAACGAAAAGTCTATAGGAGTTGTTGGTGCCAGAAAGAATACGGTATACGGAAAGAACGTGGCTTTGATGATAGGCAGAAGACTCGCTGAAAGCGGCCTGGTGGTGACATCGGGACTGGCCCTCGGGATAGACGGTTACTCTCATGAGGGAGCTCTGGAGGCGGAAGGTAAAGTAATTGGTGTGCTCGGAAGCGGTATCGACCACATGACTCCTCAGCGACACAGAAGTCTCATGATGAAGGGCCTTGATAACGGCGGGCTCGTTGTAAGCGAATATCCGCCTGAAATGGAATGCTCCAGATGGAGCTTTCCTGCAAGGAACAGGATAATAAGCGGGCTGTCTGATGCTCTGGTAGTAGTAGAAGCCGGACTTGACAGCGGATCCCTGATAACCGCCAAACATGCAAGTGACCAGGGGCGCACTGTTTATGCCGTTCCCGGCAACATAAACAGCCAGACAAGCATAGGCTGCAATCTGCTCATAAGAGATGGAGCTGTGCCGCTCATAATAATAGACGACCTGATAAGAGACGTAGGTGCGATGCCCGTTAAATCAAATGAGCCGGTAAAGGACCTTGATTCGGATGAGCAGAAGATATTCGAGGTCGTAATGGAGATGAGCGGGGCAACAATGGAGGAAATAATAAGAAACACGGGCTTCAGTCCCGGACTGGCAAATTCACTTGTAACTGTCATGGAGATCAAAGGTATAGTCGAATCGTATGCAGGGAGGATCTACCTCAGCAGATGATGTGATCCGTATTGTGAAGAAAAAACCACTTGTATCGCACATGCATATTATGCTAAAGTTTCAAATTGTAAAAATTCTACATTATATATAAAAGGAGAAGTTAATGGCAGTTGCAAAAAAAGCGGCGAAGGCACCGGCAAAAACCAAGAAAACACTGCTGGTAGTTGAGTCGCCGTCAAAGGCAAAGATAATAAGCAAATACCTCGGTTCAAGGTATAAGGTCATCGCGTCTGTAGGCCATGTAAGAGACCTTCCTAAAAGCAGGCTCGGTGTAAACGTAGAAGACAACTTCGAACCGGAATACATAAATATCAGGGGCAAGGGAGACACGATAAAGGAGATAAAGAAAGAAGCGGCAGCAGCTTCCAAAGTTCTTCTCGCAACGGACCCTGACCGCGAAGGCGAAGCCATATCCTGGCATCTCGCACATATCCTGGACATCGATCCGGAAACAAAATGCCGTGTCATGTTCAATGAGATCAACAAACAGACTGTGCAGGAGGCCATCAAGGAACCTCGTGCGATCGATACAGACCTTGTTGACGCACAACAGGCGAGGAGAGTTCTCGACAGACTCGTGGGATATCAGATAAGCCCTCTGCTCTGGAAGAAAGTCGCATGGGGCCTTTCTGCAGGCCGTGTACAATCCGCCGCTCTGAAGCTTATCTGCGACAGGGAACGCGAGATCCTCGACTTCATACCGGAGGAGTACTGGCGCATAGCTGCTGATTTCGGCGACGGATTCGTAGCTGAGCTCAATAAGATAAACGGAAGAAAAGCTTCTGTAAAAAACCAGGAGGCTGCTGATGCGATAGAAGCAGAACTCGGACAGGGTGAATATACTGTCGGCTCCATAAAGGCGGGCAAAAGGAAAACCAAGCCTTACGCACCGTTCACGACCTCCAGCATGCAGCAGGATGCATCAATAAAGCTTGGATTCCAGACCAGCAAGACGATGCAGGTAGCTCAGCAGCTCTACGAGGGTGTCAATCTCAAGGGAATCGGCGCCAGAGGTCTTGTCACATACATCAGGACCGACTCCGTAAGAGTATCCTCTCAGGCGATCGCTGCAGCTTCGTCGTACATAAGCGAAAAGTACGGCGCGGAATACGTAGGAAATAACGTATTTTCCAACAAGAATAAAGCCATGCAGGACGCTCACGAAGCTATCAGACCGTCGGATGTTAGTCTTGAGCCTTCCATGATAAAGGATTCCCTCACGCAGGATCAGTACAAGCTCTATGATCTTATCTGGAAGAGATTCGTAGCATCGCGCATGGCAGCAGCAGAATTCGACACCATGCAGGTGCTCATCAACAACGGCAGGTACGAATTCAGGGCTAACGGAGCTCATATGACTTTCGACGGATGGAAGAAGGTCTACAAGACAGGAAGTACCGAGGGTGAGGTCAATATACCGGAACTCAGTGAGGGTCAGGTGCTCGACCTCGAGAAGCTCATAAAGGAGCAGAAGTTCACCCAGCCGCCGGCAAGATACACCGAAGCCAGCCTGGTAAAGGAGATGGAGGAGAAAAACATCGGCAGACCGAGTACATACGCTTCCATCATTTCCGTACTGGTGAACAGAAAGTACATCAAACGCGTAAAAAAGGCCCTGGAGCCGACAAAACTCGGATTTGATGTAATAGGTATACTGCAGGTTTATTTCTCGGATATCGTGGATGTGAAGTTTACGGGCGAGATGGAAGACAACCTCGACAGTGTTGAACTCGGCGAGAAGGAATGGAAGAAAGTCATTGCAGATTTCTATAAGGGCTTCAGCGAAGAGCTCAAGGCGGCAGACAGGGAAGTCGAACGCATCGAGAAGGAAGTAGTGCTTTCCGACGAAGTATGCGAGATCTGCGGCAAGCCTATGGCCATAAAGGAAGGAAGATTCGGAAGGTTCCTCGCATGCACGGGTTACCCGGAATGCAAGAACACCAAGCCGATCGTGAAATCAACAGGTGTCAGGTGTCCGAAGTGCGGAAAGGACATCATCGAGAAGAAGGGACGCAAGTCGGGTAAGCTGTTCTACGGATGCAGCGGTTATCCTGAATGCGATGTAGTATTCTGGGACAAACCGACCGGAGAAATGTGCCCGGACTGCGGATCCATGCTTGTGAAATCAAAAGGAAGGGGAAGCACGGTCAAGTGCTCCAACCCTGAATGTAAATACAAGGAGAGTAAGAAATGATACAGTTTCATGCAACAACCATCTGCGCAGTCAGAAGACCGGGCGGCGATATCGCAATAGGCGGAGACGGCCAGGTAACGATGGGTGAAACAACCATCATGAAGAACGGCGCAAAGAAAGTAAAGAAAATATATAAAGACAGAGTGCTCACAGGATTTGCGGGCTCCGTTGCCGACGCTTTCTCACTTACTGAAAAGTTTGAGAACAAGCTCGGTGAACATGCAGGAAACCTCAAGAGAGCTGCAGTCGATCTTGCACAGTACTGGAGATCTGACAAGGCAATGAGAAGCCTTGAAGCCCTTATGATAGTCGCAGACGAGGAGGATCTTCTCGTTATTTCCGGAAACGGAGAGGTGATTTCTCCTGATAAGGACGTAGTGGCGATAGGCTCAGGCGGCAACTATGCATATTCTGCA
This sequence comes from Mogibacterium sp., assembly GCA_017432075.1. GTDB lineage: Bacteria > Bacillota > Clostridia > Peptostreptococcales > Anaerovoracaceae > Crickella. The sequence goes on from JAFRJV010000132.1 coordinate 5,590, forward strand.
GCAGTAGCACTTTTTGAGAACACTGATCTGGACGCAGAGACGATCGTAAGAAAATCACTCGAGATCGCTTCCAACATCTGCGTCTATACAAACAACAACATCACAGTAGAAAAGCTTTAGGAGGAGACCATGGCAGACAACATCAAGAACATGACTCCGAAACAGATAGTCGCGGAGCTCGACAAATACATCATCGGTCAGGATGAGGCTAAGAAATACGTAGCTATCGCCCTGAGAAACCGTTACAGAAGAAGCCTTCTTCCGGAAGAGATGAGGGAAGAGATCTCACCTAAGAACATCCTCATGATGGGCCCTACGGGAGTAGGAAAGACAGAGATCGCCCGCAGGCTGGCAAAACTCATGGACGCTCCGTTCGTAAAGGTTGAAGCCACAAAGTTTACTGAGGTCGGATACGTCGGACGTGACGTGGACTCCATGATCAGAGACCTCGTTGAGGCTTCGATGAGGCTGAGCAAGCAGAAGAGAATGGATGAAAATGCCGAAATGGCAGACGTGCTCGCAGAAGATATTATCGTCAAGTCTATCATTCCATCTCCTAAGAGCGAAAGCAGCAGCGGAGTACAGCTCGGCAACATCTTCGGAAACCTCGGATACAAGACCCAGAGACAGGAATACGAAGAAAACAAGCAGAAAGAATACGAATCCAGCAGGGAATATGCAGATATCAAGATGGCCAGAGATCAGGTCAGAGAGCAGCTTCGCCAGGGCCTCCTCGAGGATCAGATCATTGAGATCGAGGTAGACGACATACCTAAGACGAATCAGCTCGACAACCAGAATGAGGGCATGATCGCCATTGGCAACATCTTCGACAGCATGATGCCTAAGAAGACCAAGAAAAAGAAATGCAAGGTCAGCGACGCAAGACGCATCCTCAGGGAGCAGGAAGCTTCGAAGCTTATCGACATGGATCAGGTGACAGACGAAGCTCTGCAGAACGCTGAGCAGAACGGCATCATCTTCATCGACGAGATAGACAAGATCGCATCCGGAAGCGGCATGAGATCAGGTGCTGACGTATCGAGAGAGGGTGTGCAGAGAGACATCCTTCCAATCGTTGAAGGCAGCGTAGTAAATACAAAGTACGGTCCGGTAAAGACAGACCATATGCTCTTCATCGGAGCAGGAGCATTCCACGTTTCGAAGCCGGGAGATCTTATTCCTGAACTCCAGGGAAGATTCCCTATAAACGTAGAGCTCAGCAATCTCGATAAGGAGGACTTCAAGAAGATCCTCACGGTACCTGAAAATGCTGTTACGAAGCAGCAGAAGGCTCTGCTCGAGACAGAGGGAGTCAAGGTGGAATTCACAGATGATGCAATCGACGAGATCGCGAACCTCGCATATCTCATGAACGAAGAGACCGAGAATATCGGTGCCAGAAGGCTGCATACCATCCTTGAGATCCTTCTCGAGGACGTTTCGTACAATCTGCCTGATCCTGACCTTACGGAAGTAAATATCGACAGAGAGTACGTTCTCGACAAGCTCGGTGAAAAGATCAAAGAAGTCGACGTAGACAAGTATATCCTGTAAAAGAGGCATAATGTTTTTATACAGATCCGTTTATGAATACGGTGAAGCAGAATACATTATTGAGAAATCGCGCTTCATAGCTCACGTCTCCCCGGCGGAAACGCCGGAGGAGGCGAGGCTTTTCATTTCCGGGATAAAGGAAAAGTACAAAGATGCCACACATAATGTACCGGCCTTTGTATGCGGTGCAGGAAGCGAGCATCAGTGGGCGAGCGACGACGGAGAACCTCAGGGCACATCCGGGATGCCCGTTCTGAAGCTTTTAACTGCCGAGGGACTGACGAATGTGGCTGTAGTGATAACCAGATACTTCGGCGGAATAAAACTCGGCACAGGCGGATTAGCGCGGGCGTACACGCATGCTGCCAAACTGGGCATAGAGGCTGCAGGCATCTGTGACGTGAAGGAAAGCTCTCTTCTGAAGTATTCGTTCGATTATACATATCTCAGCAAGATAACGAATTATACAGCTGAAAAGGGATTCGATCTGGGAGATATAGAATATACTGATACGGTCAGCGCTGTGATCAGCTGCCCGAAGGAGGATACGGACAGACTAAAATCGGCGATCTCTGACATGACATCGGGTAAGGGAATACTGCTTAACGAAAGCGTAACACTGGGCAGATATATTGCACCTGAAAAAGAATAAAAAAAAGATTGAAATAGTATTTGACACGACTATACAATCGTGCTAATATAATCAAGCGTCTTGAAGAAAGCAAGAACGCAGTACCATTACATAGTACTATTGGGCCGGGTAGTTCAGCTGGTTAGAATGCCAGCCTGTCACGCTGGAGGTCGACGGTTCGAGCCCGTTCCCGGTCGCCAATGCGCTGATGTGGCTCAACGGTAGAGCAGCTGATTTGTAATCAGCAGGTTGGGGG
>JAFRJV010000003.1 GCA_017432075.1 Mogibacterium sp.
CCGCAAGCGCCTGCTCATCCACCAGTCCCCCTCTTGCTGTGTTGATCAGCATGGAGCCGTCCTTCATCCTGCTGATGAACTCCTTGTCGACCATATGCCTGTTTTCGTCCGTCAGCGGACAGTTTAAGGAGAGCACATCTGCCTTGACGGCTCCGTCAGGATCCACACTGTAAGGGATAATTTTCATTCCGAGAGATGTTGCGATTTCTCCCACTTTCCTGCCGATGTTGCCGTATCCAACGATTCCCATGCTTTTGCCGTTTAAGAGCGTCAGAGGCGTTGTTTCCACATCATCGTAGGTTCCCGGACGGTTCGTGATCTGAAGCAGCAACGCGATGGCGTGCTGAGCCACTGCATCGGTGGAATAGGCCGGAATATTTGTCACTGCTACGCCCAATTCTTCAGCAGCTTCCAAATCAATGTGATTGAATCCCGTCGCCCCAATTCCGATGTATTTCAGCTGCGGATTATCCTCCATGACGGTCCGGTCAATCGGGAACGAGTCAACAAAAACAACTTCCCTGCCTTGAAGTCTCACTTTTGCTTCTTCGGGCGTGGAAGTGAGAAAATACTGGAACTCACAGAGTTCTTCTACAGGCGTCCAGGAGATGTCTCCCCTGTTGATGTCGATGCAATCAAGGAATACTGCTTTCATTCTGTTTATCCTCCTGCTTGTTCAGTTTAACACATGTATGGATAGAATTCACAGATTTCTTATGCTATACTTTAGACAATCGGTCAGACTGTGACGAGTTCCATTCCGAAAGGATGCAATGAAATGAAAAAATCAACAAAAATCATCATTTTGGTCGTATTAATTCTGATGTGCATACTGATGGCCATCGGTGGAATTTCCATGGGTATCGCTCTGGCATGATTCTCATCTACAGAATTCGCAGAATTGATGCCTGATTTACGATTGGAAACACAAGAAAAGAGACACCGCTCATTATGCGTGAACCTGTAAGATGAAAGTAGACATGCAAAAAGAGCATGTCTACTTTTTTCATGGTATGCTTTGGACAGGAGGTGAAGATATGGGCAGACCAAAAGGAGGGAAAAACCGCAGGTGGACCGTTGAAGAGAAGATGAGAATCATCAATCGTCATTTACAGGATCATGTTTCAATGATGCAGGTTTCGAAAGAAGAGGATATTAGCAGCGGGCTGCTGTCTAGTTGGGTGAGCAAGTATCTGGAAGGCGGTGAGGCCGCTCTGTCAAAGCGTTCGGGAAATCCGTATGCCGCACTTACCACCAGCAAGAAACTGACAGAAGAAGAACGTTTGAAACTGATCATTGCAAAACAGGAAGTGGAGATCGCCCGATTAAAAAAAGGATACTTCGTGAAAGGAGTTGGTGCCGAGAAGGAATACGTTACTGGCAAAGAAAAGACTACGAAATAGTCGAAGAAATGAGGGACAGATATCCGGTATCGTTACTCTGTCAATTACTCGATGTCAGCCGTTCCGGCTATTACAAATGGCGAAGGCGAATGGGCACGAAAAACCGTTATGAAAAAGACAGAGATATGCTTACTGCATTGTTACGGGAACAACATGTTAAGCATCCTTCATATGGCTACCACCGGCTAGCTGTAGAGGTATTCAGAGAAACAGGCTGGATCTTCTCCCACAACCTGGCCCACAAGTGCTGTAAGCAGGCGGGCATTCGATCCAAGGCACGTAAATCCTATCGATACCGTAGACCAGGAGACGAAAGTGTAAAGTTCCCTAACATCACACGTGGGAAGTGGCATCCAAAAGAACCACTGCAACTTGTAACCTCTGACATGACTGTGATTCGCAGCAGAGGGAAACAGTATGAATGGACTTTGCTGATTGATGCGTTCAACAACGAGATCCTGGCGCATCAGGTCTCTGACAGACCCGGAGACTCCAGGCCCTACTACCACGTACTGAATGAGCTGATCAAATTATCTCTAACAAAGAAAGAGAAAACAGCCCCCATCGTTTTCCACAGCGACCAAGGGGCGGTCTTCTCCTCAAGGGCTTTTTTCAAAGCTCATGAACAGTATACCATACAACGATCCATGTCGCGCATAGGAACTCCTACAGACAACCCTGTCATTGAAGCATTGAATGGTTGGATCAAGGAAGAACTGCTGACAGATTTCGGCCTGTCAGACACCTCGGATGTAAGAAAACTGCTGGATGAGTATGTAGAGTACTACAATCACCAAAGACCTGCAGCTGCGCTGCAATACAAAAGCCCCATTCAGTTCAAACATGAACAGGGCTTTTGATGTTTCTTTTTGCTGTCTACTTTTAGTTGACAGGTTCA
>JAFRJV010000019.1 GCA_017432075.1 Mogibacterium sp.
GTGATATACGTTTACGAATGAACGCAGATATTTGAGTTTGAAATAAGGCATTCCGGCTGTTCTGATGATGTCAGCATCGTGTCCGATGTGGATGATTCCAACTTCGCCAGGGAAAGCGTCCATGAAGAGCGCACCGATCTTCTCAGTCTCAACACCTTCGATCAGAGCGTCAACATCACAGAGCTCACCTCTTGCGTTGTTGATCAGGACTACTCCGTCCTTCATCTTTCTTACGTTCTCCTTGTTGATTATTCCCTTTGTGTCTTCAAGCAGAGGCATGTGGAGCGTGATGACATCAGATTCTGCGAGAACAGTATCAAGATCTACATAAGTAGCGTACTTCTTGACCTCTTCATTCTGATATACGTCATAAGCAAGTATCTTGCATCCGAAGCTTGAAAGAAGCTGAATAACGGTGCGTCCGATCTTGCCTGTTCCCATGACGCCGACAGTAAGTGAGCGGAGCTCTCTTCCCATCTTGCCCTTCAGTGTGAAGTCGTTGTCATCAGTGTTAGCCTGAGCCTTCTTGTAGTTACGGATGCACATCAGGATCGCCATGACCGTGTACTCAGCAACGCCGTTAGCAGCATATGAACCGTGGCATACATGCATTCCCTTTGATCTTGCATAATGTCTGTTCATGTGGTCGAATCCGACGCAGCGTGCAGCGAGTACCTGGCAGCCGTAATCTGCAAGCTTATCGATGATAGGATCTGACAGATCGCTCTGTCCGAGCATTGTTACGCCGACGCAGCCTTCAGCCATGTCGACTGTGGAAGCGTCAAGGTTTGCAGGTGTCGAAACGAGCTCGATCCCGTATTTCTTGCAAAGTCCTTCGATAATCGGTTTTTCATCAGGTCTTACTTCATAAGCAGCAATTTTCATTTCTTTTATTCCTCCGTATTGGTTTTTTACCCTCGAAATTGATCTCTGATCCCGCAAATAATTTGTATTGGTTTGTTTTATTCCGGATCAGTCTCTGAGAGCAGGATCCATCGATTTTACTGCTCCGTCTGCGAGCATCTTTGAGATCTCCTCATCGGTGTATCCGTACTGTCCGAGGATCTCTTCTGTATGTTCGGCAAGATATGGTCCTCTGTTGTACTCAGGCAGGCCGTTTTCCTTGAACATTACCGGCGGTCTTACCAGCGTACGCTTGTTTCCGTTGCTGTACTGCATCTCATAGAAGATATCCGATGCCCATGCCTGCTTGTCCACGAGGAGAGTATCCCAGTTCTGAGCTACAGCGTAAGGGATGTCTGCAGCGTCGAGCAGTTTGCACCACTCAGCGCAGTCCTTTGTCAGGAACAGTGCGGAGATCCACTCTGAAAACTCTTTTCTGTTAGGATAGAGGTTCTTCTGCGGGAAGAACTTAGGGTTATCGATCATCTCCGGATGTCCGGCAGCCTGCATGAATACAGGATAGTGTCTGTCGTACTGAGGCATTGCGATCTGCAGCCACTGCTCGTCCTTCGTCTTGTAGACCATTGTGAGCGGGTTGCCGTTTTCCCATCTTTCCATAGGGAACTTGCAGCTGTCCGCGCCATACTGGCTGGACTGGAGCATGAGGGAAACGTCCCATACAGCACTGTGGAAGAGAGATACTACTACCTGATCTCCCTCACCTGTCATCTTTGCCTTAAACAGCGAAGCCAGGATACCTGCCGCGAGGTTCATGGCAACCTGGTGGTCACCGAATCCCTGGACTGTCAGCATCGGTGTGCTTGTCTTGTCTCTCAGAGGTCCGAGGATTCCGCCTCTTGCGTAGAATGCTGTGAAATCGAATCCCGGAAGATCCTTGTCAGGACCCTTCTCACCGTATCCGGAGATAAATCCGTATACGAGCGAAGGATACTTGGCATGTAGTGTGTCATAGTCGAGCTTGTTCTTGATCAGCGAAGGCTGACGGTTGTTTGTGATGAATACGTCTGCATCTGCAATCAGTTTCTCGAGCACTTCACGGCCTTCAGGCGACTTGATATTAAGTGCGATACATCTTTTGCCGGCGTTCTCCAGATCGTAGGAAGTGTTTTCCTTCTGATCGAGCGGACGGCCTTCATTGGCTGCTGTGTATCTCAGCGGGTCTCCCATA
>JAFRJV010000133.1 GCA_017432075.1 Mogibacterium sp.
CAGCGCACTTGGCGGATCGGTCAACTACAGCACCGGAAAGGTAGTAGTAAACAAAGAAGAAACGACTCTGTATGATCTTTTCAGACAGAACTATGCCGACAGAAACGGTCTGAGTATCAATGCTAAGGAAGTTACAGACTATGTAAACGGCATTTTCCAGGAAAAGACTGTAAACGGAAAAAAATGCCGTGTGTTCAAGGACTACTCAAGCCATGATGTACGTATATTCTTCATGGAAAGAGGAGGCGGAGCATCGAACCTGCGTATGCGCTTCAATATGGCAACTGTTAAACCGGGAGAAGTACAGCTTTCCAAGAAAATCACCGGTACTGATAAACAGGACTATGCGAGCGTCAGATTCCCATTCCAGATCCATTATGATGCAGGAGACGGTGAAAAGCTGCTTGGAACCGGAGACGGTATTCCTGTAACGTATAAAAACACCAGTGCCGCTGTGGAATACAAAGCTCATGCTACGATCGGCGGCAAGGAATATGATAATGTCTACTATCTGAAACCGGGGCAGACCGCATTGATCGGGTTCCCGGGAAACTCAGTCAAGTACAGGGTGACCGAGTGCGGAGTCGATACTTCCATGTATGACAGCACATTGATAAATGATGAAGATCCGGAAAATTCATCAACTCACAGAGCGGGCGATACTACTTATGCTGATCATTCTTCGGAAAGCAGAACAGTAATGGGAAGACCGAGGATAACATTCAGCAATCATGTCAATGAGTCCGGCCTCAGAACACTTACGATCACCAAGAGGCTTTTTGACAGAACCGGAAAAGAGATACAGCGCAAGCAGGACGATACGGGATTCAGACTGAGACTTTATCTGGGTGATGATCCGGATAATCTGCCGTACTACAACATGGGCAACTACTATGTAAAGGACCCGAAAGGCAAATACTGCAGATTCGACCCTGACAAAGGTTTTGTATCAACCAACTGGAGTTCAGTCGATTCGCTGTCTGACAGCGAGCGGGCTATGATTACATTCACAACATCTTCAAGCGGTGCTGCAGATAAGATCCCTGCAGGCTACAGTATAGAGATAAGAGGACTTCTTGTCGGCACAAGCTTCAAGGTGGTCGAAGAAGATCATGATATCCCTGTAGGATACGGCAAAAGATCATGGACAGAAGGCGGCAAGAAATACAATTGTTATAAGCGTGTGGATGGATCATATATAGTAGGAGAGGGTGATTCTGAGAATTCCGGAACTATCCGTGATAACAGTCATCCGAAAATCGAAGTCCATAACCAGAAGGGCTATGGAATACGTGCCAACAAGCTGTGGTCGGATGCAGACTTCATGAGATCGCATGATGATACATATTTTGCTCTGTTTGTCGACAGTGATAAAAATGGCATCAGTGAAAAGGATATTGTTTCAGACTCTGTTAAGAAAATAAACAGTTACAACTATACTACATGGTTCATCCCGTCACTGAAGGCCGGTGCAAGCTTTGATGATTACCAGGTCAGGGAAGTTGAAAAAACCGGAACCGGTTCGGTCAGGATCATTGACAAGGATACCCATATTACACTGGGCGGCATAAAGAAAGACGGCACATCTGTAAACAATCTTGAGTATGCTGCTTCATATGAACAGGGTGAGACGGAAGAAGGTGCTTTATACCGTACAGATACTGTTACCAATACCCGCACCGGAGGACTTGAGATAAGGGTGGAAGATCTGGCCGGAAGCGGACTGGCAGGTGCAATGTTTACACTCGAAAAAAGTGATGGTACTGTTGCAGGCCATTACACTTCTTCGGAGGATGGCCTTGTAACAACGGCATACTTTGAATCAGATGGCACCTATAAGCTGAAAGAAACCAGGACATCCAGGGGGTATTCTGCGATCAGCCCTGAAATCAGCATCGATGTCAGCGGCAAATCATACACCGTTACAGCAAGTGATACGGATGCTTATGAATATAGCGAGGACAATAGTAAGGACTCCAGAGTGCTTACTGTAAAGAATAAGCCGTTCACGCTGAAGGCAGTTAAGATCGCTTCAGATACAAACGAACCTCTGAGCGGAGCTCATTTCGCACTGTACAAGCAGATAAGTACTTCAGGCGGTCCAAGGAAAAACTACTATGCTATCAAGGATTTCGAAGATATTGAAACAGGGGAAGACGGCATAGTTAATGGTGTGGATCGGAATCTTCCTGCAGGCACATACTATCTGACTGAGACTATGACACCTCAGGGATATGTCCTTCCGGCTTCCGGCAATGCAAGAGATGTGAAGCTCACGATCAGTCTGCTGGGAGAGGTAACTATAGACGATACAGACGGTTATGCCGGTGTGCTTGACACAGAAGAGAGCGATCAGGATACTGAATACACCATTACGATCACTAACAACAAGGATGACATAGTTGCTCCTACGGGAGTAACAAACAATTATCTCCTTTACTTACTGATTTTGCTGGCAGGACTTTTGATCGGACTGTTCGTATATATATCCAGACGCCGCAGCGAAGATGAAGAGGATGAGTGATTCATAGGCAGCTCATAAAGGGCAGGACATAGTCCCGCCCTTTATTTTTATGCAGTAATCGAGTATAATAATCCGCAATATGGAAGTTTGCAGACGGAGGAGACCTTATCATGTTCAGGACGGATTTTGTAAAATTATCAGACGGAGCTGTCTCTAAGGTCGCATTTATGAAAAAAGACCCGCTTGCATATTTCGTCATTTCTATGCTGGCAGGTGCGTACATCGGTATAGGTGTACTGCTGGCATTCACATCAGGAGGACTCCTTACCGGCCTCCCTTATGCGAGAATAGTCATGGGACTCTCATTCGGAGTTGCACTGAGCCTCGTAGTCATGGCCGGAGCTGAGCTTTTTACCGGGAATAATCTTGCCATGGCGGCGGGAATACTGGATAAAAAGGTCACATGGAAAGATGCCATTAAGCTCTGGTGCATTTGCTGGATAGGAAATCTTGCCGGAGGCATGCTGCTCGCCGCAATATATCACCTGACCGGACTTTGGAGCGGACCGGTCGGCGAATTCATGGTATCTGCAGCCGCGGCAAAAATGGGCGCCGGGGCAGCAGCTCTTTTCGCCAGAGGTATACTCTGCAACTTTCTTGTATGCCTCGCAGTATGGTGCGCAGGCAGGGCGAGTTCAGATGCGGGCAAACTCATCATGATATTCTGGTGCCTTTTCGCATTCATCACAACGGGATTCGAGCACAGTATAGCCAACATGACATTGTTTACAGTTGCACTCCTGCATCCTGTTCACGAGGCAGTCAGTGTGGGAGGCTTCTTATATAATTTAGTAGTTGTAACCTTAGGAAATATTGTCGGCGGAGAATTGTTTGTTGCAGTGCCTTATTACATTGCCGGCAGAAGAGATAAATGAAGAAAGGGAAGGGAACAATGAATTTCATCTTTATTTCACCGAATTTTCCGCACACATACTGGCAGTTCTGCGACAGGCTGAAAAGGAACGGCATCAATGTACTCGGAATCGGGGACGCGCCGTATGATTCGCTTGAGGAACCTCTGAAGGCAGCTCTGACGGAGTACTATAAAGTCGATAACATGGAGAACTACGACTCGATGTACCGTGCCGTTGCATTCCTTGCGTTCAAGCACGGAAAGATCGACTGGCTCGAATCCAACACAGAGTACTGGCTCGAACAGGATGCTAAGCTGAGAAAGGATTTCAACATAGGATCCGGTGTTCAGCCCGAAGAACTCGCCATGTGGAAGAGCAAGTCGGCGATGAAGCCTTTCTATAAGGAAGCAGGCGTTCCGACTGCACGTAACCACAAGGTCACTACTATCGAGGCAGCCCGCGAATTCCTGGACGAGATAGGCGGTTTTCCTGTCATAGTAAAGCCGGATATCGGAGTAGGAGCTGCAGACACATGGAAGCTCGAGAACGATTCTGATCTTGAATGGTTCTACAACAACCTGCCTCAGCATCCGTATGTAATGGAAGAGTTCGTGTATGGATACATTTATTCATACGATGCGATCGTGAATGCGCAGGGAGAGGTGCTCTTCGAGAGCTCCAACTGGTTCCCTCCATCAATTGCTGATCTTGTTAACAAGGGCCTCGAGCTTACATACTATACGACTCCTGAGGTCCCTGCTCAGCTCCGTGACTACGGACGCGCAACTATAAAAGCTTTCAAGGTAAGTAGCAGATTTGTCCACTTCGAATTCTTCCGCCTTACACAGGCAAGGAAGAACCTTGGCAAAGTAGGAGACTTTGTAGGTCTTGAGGTCAATATGAGACCGGCGGGCGGATATACACCTGACATGATGAATTACGCTCACAATACCGACGTATATGAGATCTGGGCTGAGATGGTAGCTTACAATGAGCGCCGTCTGCCTGACATCGGAGGAGACCAGTACTGCGCTTACGCGTCCAGAAAGGATATCCACCAGTATAAGTACAGTCACGAAGAAGTGCTGCAGAAATACGGACATTGCATGAAGATGTGCGAGCGCATGCCTGACGTGCTGTCCGGAGCTATGGGAAATCAGTTCTATACTGCTGTTTTCAAGACCTTTGAAGAGGTAGAGGAATTCAATAAGTTCGTACTGGAACGCGCATAAAAAAGATAAATAATAAAGAACAATAAAAGGTAAAGGGGAACATTAATGAACGATTACTACAAGAAAGAGTACAGCTGGATAATGGACAGAGAGATGGAACACGCGATATTCGGCGACAGCGGAAGACTTTGCGTGGCTTTCGGACCTCAGAACGGACATACATACGATTTCCGCAATTTCGGAATGATCGACACTATAGCACCATGGATCGAGGCAGGCAAGCTCAGAGTACTCTGCGTTGACAGCATCGATGAAGAAACATGGTCAGCAGAAGGGAAGAACGAGCGTGAAAGACTTGAGCTTCAGGAGAGATGGTTCCGCTATGTGACAGACGAACTCGTGCCTCAGTATCTCGGAGACGAACGTGCTATCACAACGGGATGCAGCATGGGAGCTACCCACGCGATGAATTTCTTCGCCCGCCGTCCGGACCTTTTCGGAGGAGTCATTTCCATGAGCGGTCTGTATGATACGAACTATTTCTTCCATGGATATAAGGATGACCTCACATACGCAAATTCGCCGATCGAGTTCATTCCGAATATGCCTGAGCATCATCCGTGGATGGATCTCTACAGACAGAGCAGCATAATCTTCTGCTGCGGTCAGGGAGCATGGGAAGATGAGATGAGAGTAGACCTGCAGAAACTGCACGAGGCCTTTGAAGGAAAGGGAATACCGCACTGGGCTGATTACTGGGGATATGACGTCAATCATGACTGGCCTTGGTGGAAGAAACAGCTTCCGTATTTCATGAGCAATATACTTGGTCAGCCATGATGTCCGGGATGGAATAATAAGAGAAAAGGGAAATGGATAAAGCAAAATGGAACCTGTCATAGAGAATGATCTCGAGAAGGGTTCGGGACTTAAAGAGGATAAATACTATTTCACTGATATTATACGTAAGAAATGGGATGAACTGAGCATTCAGTCTGTCATTGGCAGCCGTGTGATAAAACTGATCCAGACCGTCGTGGTTTTTCTTTGTATCCATGCGGTTTGTGAATACGGCATGCAGTTTTCTGAGAGCATGATACGTTCAGGATACAAAGTCATCGGAAGCAATCCGGTGGTTTTCCTTGGCATACAGGCCGCTCTGGCTTTATTATGGTGGCTGGTGCCGGACCTGGCTACGGTTTTGTTTGTTATTGTCATATACATGTCGCTCGGAGGTCTGTCACCGCTTCTTATGCTCATAGCATGCGTGCTTATGCTGGCGGTGGCAATGGAAGACAGAACTGTCGAGTTATCTGCGATTGCCATGCCTGCCCTGATAATATGCCTTACAGACAAGCAGTGGCTAAAGCTTTTCGGAGAATCATATGAGCCGCATTTCATGATGCACATGATCCTTACGATAAGTCTGGGGATATTCATAACAGTGTTCGCGTCTTTCGTATCGACAAGATACAATAACGGAATATTTGGTGTTCTCAGTTTCCCGGTGTTCGGTCTTTTTTCACTGGCCTTTGGACTGTTCGGGAAAATCGGAGGAGAAGGGGTAAAGTCAGTGGTATCTTACAAAAGAAACTACTGGCCGCTGTTCGTGAATTCTACTGATGAATTTGGAAACAATATCTCTGACTTCAATCCGGATATCATAAAAGACTTCAAAGGATACCTGATGCAGCCGACGATTTGCATGCTGGTCATATTTATTGCCACTTCCGTGATATTCCTGCTCATCCTAAAGTATGATACCAAAGGACTTAAGCTGCAGATGGATATAAGGGACGGCATTGCTTTCGCAGCAGTTGCAGTTCTTCTTTGCGGCTCGATACTTCTTCTGAGTTATTTTGCCGGACTTAAAGATGGAATATATACTGTCCCGGTAATAATGTTACAGACCGTTGCTGCTTATATTCTGACGAGACCTCTGGCCGGACGGATGTCACTCAAGCCTAATGTGAGAGCGGAAAAAACAGGTTTCATCTTTATCAGCTATGCTCATAAAGACTTTGAGAAAATAAAACCATATCTGGGCATGCTCAAAAAGGAAGGCCTTGAATATTGGTATGACAACGGGATCAGAACAGGAGATGAATGGCAGGGAGTCATAGCGTCAAACCTCGCGGAATGCGACTGCTTCCTTGCTTTTATCTCAAAAAACAGCATAACTTCCGAATATTGCATCAAGGAAATCAATTACGCTACATCAAAGCAGAAGCCAATCGCAGTTGTCATGCTTGAGGATGTACCTGTGCCTCCTGTTCTGGAGATGCATCTCGCTTCACTTCAGGCTGTGCAGAGATACAATTTGCATGATGACAAAGAATGCATGGACAGGATCCTGGAACTTGAGGAGATTAAAAAATGCAAATTATAAACTGTTAGAAAAACAGTTTCGTCCTAATTGAGGCAAGCTTATAACGGCAGCTCCGGCAGTGTATATATACTCTGCCGGAGCTTTTTTGTGAGTATGAATATCTAAGAAAAAAACATAATGAAAGTATTGAAAATACATGTTGACAGATTAGCTGACTTGGAGTATATTATGCACAGTGATTAGCACTCTCGTTTAACGAGTGCTAACAAAAAACAAATTCCAGGGAGGCAAGACATGGATCTGAGCGAAAGACAATTACAGATACTGCAGGCGATCATAACAGATTATGTAGAGAACGCCGAGCCGGTCGGATCGAGATCGATCGCAAAGAAATATGACCTTGGTGTAAGCCCTGCAACCATACGAAACGAAATGTCCGATCTTGAGGAAATGGGCTATCTGACACATCCTCACACGTCGGCAGGCAGAGTTCCTTCAGACAAGGCATACAGGCTGTATGTCAACGAGCTGATGAAAAAGAAGAACCTCAGCGCTAAGGACAAGCGCATGATCAACGACAGGCTGTCTGCCAGCAGGGATGAGTTCGACAGAACCATCAGACATGCTGCAGAGCTTCTGTCAGAGATCACACATCTGGCTTCGTTCGCTATGACGCCTGCCACCAATGAAGAAACCATTAGCTTCATAAAACTCTTACCTGTAGACGAGCGCACTCTCATCCTCATGATAGTGAGCGAGGGCGGACAGGTAACAAATACGACACTCAGACTGACTGTGCCGTACACTCAGGAGGCTCTTGATCTTCTGAGCAAGAACATGACGGTCAGCTATAAGGGAAGGACGCTGGACGATGTTCTCAGGAGTGAGATCATCCACGACGTCGGCTCTGACATAGAAGCCCTGAGCGCACTTAAAGGCAGCGTTATGCCGAGCTTCCTCAGGACACTTGAAGACATGCTGAACGTCAATCTGTACATGGAGGGTATGACAAACATCTTCAATCTGCCTGAATACACCAGTATTGACAGGGCGAGGGACTTCATGGAGCTCTTCGCACGCAAGGACTGGTTCACGCAGAAGATGCTTGCAAGAGATAACGGAGTCGTCGTCACCATCGGTGAAGAGAATGACACCATGAAAGACTGCACGCTGATCACGGCAACATATCATGTGGACGGAAAGCTGGTCGGAAAGATCGGAGTCATAGGACCGACAAGAATGAAATATGACGAGATCACATCCATCATGGAATATCTCACCAACAACCTGAGTGAGAGCTTCAGGCTTCCGGGCAGCACCGGTGACGGAAATGCCGGCGATAAGAAGCAGAAGAAATAGATCAATATACCGTATGAAAGGAAATATTACTGATGTCAGAAGACAAGAAAAAGCAGATCCCGATCGAAGAAGGCGCGGATGAAGCTGAAGAGGTAAAGGCTGAAGACGCCGAAGAGAAAGCTGAAGGCGAAGCTGCTGAGGAAGCAGTGAAGGAAGAAGAGGAAAAGAAGGCTGAAGAAGAAGCAAAGAAGGCTGAGGAAGCTGAATCCGAGCGTTACATGAGGCTGATGGCTGAATTCCAGAACTTCAAGAGAAGAGTCGCAAAGGAAAAGTCGGACATCCATGCATATGCTAACGAAAAGATAGTAGGCGACCTGCTGCCGGTGCTCGATAATTTTGAAAGAGCGCTCAGTACAGAGACTGAAGATGAGGGCTATGCGAAGGGCATGCAGCTGATATTCGAACAGCTCAAGACAGCACTCGGAAATGCAGGCCTTGAAGAAATAAAGGCGATGGACGAAGAGTTTGATCCTAACGTTCACAACGCGGTCATGACAGAGACCATCGAAGAAAAAGAAGACGGCACCGTAACAAAGGTCCTGCAGAAGGGCTACAAGCTGAAAGATAAGGTCGTAAGACCATCCATGGTAGCTGTCAACAAGAAATAAGTTAATAAATCTATTCGAGTATAGGAGGAAATACAATGAGCAAAGTTATAGGAATCGATCTGGGCACCACCAACAGCTGCGTAGCAGTACTCGAAGGCGGAGAGCCTACAGTTATCACAAATGCCGAGGGAATGAGAACCACACCTTCGGTAGTATCATTCACAAAGAACGGCGAGAGACTCGTCGGAGAAACAGCAAAGAGAATCGCTATCACAGAGCCTGAAGGTACAGTAGCTTCCATCAAGAGACACATGGGTGAAAACTACAAGGTAAATCTTCGCGGAAGAGACTACACACCACAGGACATCTCCGCTATGATCCTGCAGAAGCTGAAAGCTGACGCTGAGGCATATCTCGGTGAAAAGGTCACAGAGGCTGTCATCACAGTTCCTGCTTACTTCAGTGATGCTCAGAAGCAGGCTACAAAGGACGCAGGCAAGATCGCAGGTCTCGAGGTAAAGAGAATCATCAACGAGCCTACAGCTGCTTCGCTGGCATACGGACTCGATAAGGACACCGGAAGCCACAAGATCCTGGTTTATGACCTGGGCGGCGGCACATTCGATGTATCCGTACTCGAGCTCGGCGACGGAGTATTCGAAGTACTCGCTACAAACGGCGATACACACCTCGGCGGAGACGACTTCGACAACGCACTGATGAACTTCCTGGCAGACAGCTTCCAGAAGGAGAACGGAATCGACCTCAGACAGGACAAGATGGCTCTCCAGAGACTCAAAGAGGCAGCAGAGAAGGCAAAGAAGGAGCTCTCAACAGCCCAGACTACAAAGGTCAACCTGCCGTTCATCGCTGCAAACGCATCCGGTCCGCTCCACATGGACATGGACGTAACAAGAGCAAGATTCGAGCAGCTGACAAAGAACCTCGTAGACAGAACGATCGAGCCTATGCATAAGGCTATGAAGGACGCAGGCGTTACTTCTGCAGACCTTGAGAAGGTCATCCTTGTAGGCGGATCCACAAGAATCCCGGCTGTTCAGGAAGCAGTAAGAAGCGTAACAGGCAAGGAGCCGTTCAAGGGAATCAACCCTGACGAGTGCGTAGCTATCGGAGCTGCTATCCAGGCAGGCGTACTTACAGGTGAAGTCAATGACATCCTTCTCCTCGACGTAACACCGCTGTCACTGTCGATCGAGACACTCGGCGGAGTCGCTACAAAACTCATCGAGAGAAACACAACGATCCCTACAAAGAAGAGCCAGATCTTCTCAACAGCAGCAGACAACCAGACTGCAGTAGACATCCACGTTATGCAGGGTGAGAGAGAAATGGCTGCCGGCAACATCACACTCGGCAGATTCCAGCTCACAGGCATCGCACCGGCGCCACGCGGAATTCCTCAGATCGAGGTAACATTCGATATCGATGCTAACGGTATCGTTAATGTAAGCGCTAAGGATATGGCTACAGGAAAAGAGCAGAAGATCACCATCACTTCTTCGACAAAGCTGTCTGAGGACGAGATCAACGCAAAGATCAAGGAAGCTGAACAGTTCGCAGAGCAGGATAAGAAGCAGAAAGAGACAGTTGAGACAAAGAACCAGTCTGAAGGAATGATCTTCGAGATCGAGAAGCAGCTCAAGGAACTCGGTGATAAGGTCACAGAGTCCGAGAAGGCAGCTGTAGAGGCAGCAAAGGATGCTCTCCAGAAGGCTGTCGATGCAGGCGATGTTGAAGACATGAAGACAAAGATGGAAGCGCTCACAAACGCATTCTATCCGATCTCGACAAGGATCTATCAGGAAGCTCAGGCTGCACAGCAGGGAGCTGCAGGCGGACAGGGATTCAATCCTAACATGGGAGGCTTCGACCCTAACAACATGGGTGGATTCAACCCTGGAGACATGGGCGGAAACTCAGCCCCGAATGACGGCACAGTTGATGCTGATTACGAGGTTGTAGACGACTAATAATATTGAAAGGGAATTACCCATATGGCAGACAAGAGGGATTATTACGAGGTCCTCGGGGTCAATAAGGGATCATCGGATGCTGAAATCAAGAAAGCTTACCATAAGCTTGCCATGAAGTATCACCCTGACAAAAATCCCGGTGACAAGGAGGCAGAGGAGAAGTTCAAGGAAGTCAACGAAGCTTACGAAGTTCTCTCAGATCCCGATAAAAAGGACAAATATGACAGGTTCGGATTTGCGGGCGTAGACCCGAACTTCGGAGCAGGCCAGGGCGGATTTGGCGGATTCGGCGGATTCGGAAACTTTGGCGGAGGTTTCGGCGGAGCCGGCATGAATTTCGATGACATATTCGATATGTTCGGAGGAATGGGCGGCGCAAGAAGATCTTCGAGAAGAGGAGGTCCGCAGAAGGGCAGAGACCTGCAGAAGACTATCACCATCGATTTCACTGATGCACTCTTCGGATGCAGTAAACAGATCGAGCTTGCCAAGAACGTCAAGTGCAAGACCTGCGGAGGCACCGGAGCAAAGCCGGGTACTGGCAAGAAGACCTGTGATCAGTGCGGCGGAAGCGGTCAGATCTCACAGGTAAGCAACACGCCTTTCGGCAGGTTCCAGAATGTTACGACCTGCCCTAAGTGCGGCGGTACCGGTCAGATGATAGAGACTCCTTGCACCGACTGCGGAGGCACCGGAGTCAACCGCAAGATCGTAAAGATCAAAGTCGACATTCCTGCAGGAGTCGATACAGACAGTATCGTGACTGTAAGAGGACAGGGCGAGCCTGGAGTAAACGGCGGACCGGACGGCGATCTCTACATCGTAGTCAACGTGAGACCTCACAGCACATATAAGAGAAGGGGCGACGATCTTTACCTCGAAATGCCTATCACATTCGATGTGGCGGCTCTCGGAGGCAAGGTGCAGGTTCCGGGTTTCGGTGAGAGCTATAGCTACACCATAACTCCGGGCACTCAGACGGGATCATCGTTCAGGCTGAAAGGCAAAGGTGTGCCTAATGTGAGGACCGGACGCAAGGGCGACCTGTACGTGAAGGTGGTAGTTGAAGTACCGACCCATCTGAACCGCAAGGAGAAGAAGGCCATCGAGGAGATGGCTCAGAAGATCGGAAACGAATCCTATCCTAAAAAGGAAAGATTCAGCAAGCTGAAATTCTGAACACAATAACAATTACAGAAGAGGCGCATCGCAAATCTCTGTGATGCGCCATTCTTATATCTAAAAAAGGGTAAAAAAGGAGCAGAAATGATAGTAGTACCTGTATACAACATGATACTCGCGCCTGACGCGAACATATACTTCAACATAAATCAGGTGCGAAGGAATGCGGGCGACAAGGGACTCGCAGTAGGTGAGAGAGTGGTCCTGATAGTAGCCAGAGACAACGAGAGCTACAGGGATCTTACACCGGAGAGCTTCTATCCGATAGGGATATCCGGGGAGATAAAGGAGATAAACAACCAGGGCTATGTCGTTATACATACGTCTTACCGTGTTGACGTAGATAATATCGAGATCGGAATGGATGATTCAATAAGACTCACCATGACGAGAAGAAGCGATATAGACGATATGAGCAGAAGCGTTGAGAAAGAAAAGCTTGACGGCATGCTCGAAGAAATGAGAAGGTTCGCATCGGGCTTTGAGTGGGCTGATTCAGCAGAATACTGGCTCAGGCAGATAGATTCGCTTGAAAGGGCGGCATGCGTAATGTCACCATGGATGGACATCCCGAATGCTGAAAGATATGCGATACTTGCTGAGGACAGCCGTACCAAAAGAGCGGAACTCATAGAAGAGGCCCTTTACGGCTTCATGGAAGTAGGCCGTATCACCAATGAGGCGATGACATCTCAGCAGCAGGAACATCAGAAGATGTACCGCGAGCAGGCCATAAAGCGCCAGATGGAGCATCTGCAGAAAGAACTCGATGAGATGCATCCGGAGAATGTTACGGATATACAGAAATTCGAGCAGAAGATCGCGGAATCGGGCATGAATGAGACTGCGAGAAAGGAAGCTGAAAAGGTTCTCAACCGGCTTAAACAGGAGGGAAGCCAGAGCGCAGAATCCGGGATGCTGTACGATTATCTCGATTTCGTGACGGGACTGGCCTGGAAAAAAGAAGAGGCATCCTATATAGACCTTGACAAGGCGCGTAAGGTGCTCGATGAGGATCATTACGGACTGAATAAGGTAAAGGACCGCATAATACAGCAGATAGCGGTCATGGACCTCAAGAAAGAGCAGTCGGGATCGATACTCCTGTTCGTGGGTGCACCTGGAACCGGCAAGACCAGCATAGGAAAGAGCATCGCAAGGGCTCTCGGACGCGAATACGTGAGAGTGAGCCTTGGCGGAGTACATGACGAGTCGGATATCCGCGGACATCGCAGAACTTACATAGGCGCGATGCCGGGGCGTATAATGGACGGCATACAAAAAAGCGGAGTATCAAACCCGGTAATGGTGCTGGATGAAGTCGATAAACTGTCGGCATCGTATCACGGCAGCCCTGCAAGCGCTCTTCTCGAAGTGCTTGATCCTGAACAGAACAATACCTTCATAGATCATTATATGAACGTTCCATACGATCTTTCGGACGTGATGTTCATCTGTACTGCAAACACGGCTGATACCATTCCTGAGCCGCTTCTTAACCGTATGGAAGTCATACAGTTCAGCGGATATACACCAATAGAGAAGCTTTCAATAGCACGCGAACATCTGGTTCCGAAGTCGATGGAAGCTATGGGCATCGACCCTCAGATAATGGAGATCACTGATGATGCTATCAGGAAGATCATTTCAGATTACACGATGGAAGCCGGAGTCCGCGGGCTCAGGAAGCGCATAGATACTCTCTGCCGTGTTCTGGCGGTCAAGGTAGCAAGCGAACCTGACCGCAGACTGACCGTTACACCGGATGTAGTTGATGAGGAGATAGATGCAAGGCCTGTACAGCACAGCAAAATACTTCCGGAACCGAAAGCAGGTGTAGTTACGGGTCTTGCCTGGACACCTGTAGGCGGCGAGATACTGTATATCGAGACTATGTTCACCAAAGGCAAGGGTGAGATAATCATTACAGGACAGCTTGGGGATGTAATGAAGGAGTCTGCAAGAATAGCAGTAAGTCTTGTAAAGACACTGTTCCCGGATAAAGCTAATTTGTTCAATGACAATGATCTGCACATCCATGTGCCTGAAGGTGCTGTGCCTAAGGACGGTCCGTCGGCAGGCATAGCGCTGACAACTGCGCTTTCGTCGCTTGTGACCGGGTGTGTGGTCGATCCTCACATAGCGATGACGGGAGAAGTCGCTCTGAGAGGTGCGGTAACACCGATAGGCGGCCTTCCTGAAAAGCTGATGGCTGCTGAAAGGGCAGGAATCACAAAAGTATTCATACCTGAGGAAAATGAATACGACCTTAAGGATGTGGCTGATGAAGTCAAGGAGAAAATAGAGATCAGAACGGTCTCTAAGGTCGGAGAAGTTCTTATGGCAGTCGGCATACTCGCTGCAGATGGGAGACCGGCATAAGGAATACTGATAAACTTATAAAAAACGCATTGCTTTCATCGGCAATGCGTTTCTTTTTATGGCTGTGTTTTTTCGGTGTAGTACTCTCCGTAGACCCGGACTACATCATCCGGCTGCGGAGGATATTCTCCTTCTGTTATATCAGGAACCTGACTCATTATTCTGCTCCACAGAAGAGCTGCTGTTCCTGAGGAGCCGCTCATTACAGTATTATGGTCTGTTCCTATCCAGAGTGCAGCAGAGTACTTCGGGGTAAAGCCCACAAACCAGTAATCGTAGTTGTCGTTTGTAGTTCCTGTTTTTCCTCCGACCTGCACACCGTATATCGATGCGTTGCGGGCGATTCCTCTTGAGACTACCGATTCGAGGCAGTCTCTCATTATGAATGCTACTCCCTCATCAAGTACACGGGTCTCTTCAGGTTCTTTCTCAAGAAGGACCTTGCCTTTGGCGTTTGTTACTTTCGTATATGCAGAAGGGGAAGTCCTCACTCCTCCGTTAGGGAAAGTCCCGTAAGCGATGGACATATCGAGCGGAGTTGTTCCGTAAGTCATCGCCCCCAATGCCAGGGCGGCAGGGTTGTAGTCATTAGTCGGTTTGGAAGCGTCATCAGAGATCGTGGATATGCCGTATTTCCGGAGCATCTCCATCGAATAGTCTGCGCCGACCTGAAGCTGGATCTTTACGGCGCATGTGTTGATCGACTGCTGAAGAGCTGTTCTGAACGTCCTGTAACCCGAGAATCTCCTTGAGAAGTTGAGCGGCCAGACTTCGTCATTTATGAGCAGTCTTTCGTCGATAACCGTTGATCCTGCTGTGATATAGTCGCCCCACCGATGAATGCCCTGCCTGTCGATCCCGTAATCGACGAACGGGAACTGCATCCCGCGCTTAGCGTAATCCTCGCTCTTCTGAAGCGCAGCAGAATACACGGCCAGAGGCTTTATCGATGATCCCGGCTGCCTCGGGGATGTTGCCCTGTTAAAAAGCATCTGTCCGGAGGTGTTTCTTCCACCGGCCATTGCCCGGATCCGGCCCGTGCCAACCTCGGTCACGACCATTGCTGCCTGCGGATCTTCCTCTGAATACGGGAAGTTCCAGTCGTCGCTGAATTCGCTGTTGATCGCGTTCTGTATATCCTGGTCGATCGTAGAATAAATACGGAGACCGCCGGTATGTATGAGCTGTTCCGCTTTGTCCTTCGTCATGGAATACTTTTTCGCAAGGTCATTCGCCACCTCGTCAGTAAGGTAATCCGTGAAATAGGTCAGTTCCTTAGGCTTTTTTTCTATGTGCGGATGCACGATTTTGGCAATCTTTTTCTTTGCCTTCTCCGCCTTCTCAGAGCTGATGTAACCCTGTTCCAGCATGAGATCGAGTACCAGATCGCGCCTTTCAGAAGCCAGTTCATTCGCATACAGACCATACTTTTTCATGTATGTCGTATTCTCATCTTTGCTGTCTTTCAGAAGGGCGTAGGTGTCCGGAGCCTGCGGCAGGGCGGCGAGGGCAGCGCTTTGTGTAAGGTTGAGCTCATCCACTTCCTTCCCGAAATACGTATATGCCGCAGCTTTGATCCCGTAGCATCCATATCCCAGATATATGGTGTTAAGATATGCCTCAAGGATCTCGTCCTTTGAATACGCTCTTTCGATCTTTAGAGCATAGATCATCTCGCGAAGCTTACGGCTTAGCGTTCGTTCGCTTTTTATGTCCGCGAGGAACACGTTTCTGGCCAGCTGCTGCGTGATCGTGGATGTGCCGCTGATCTCGCTTGTGCGCCCGGTCAGTTTGCTCAGAACCGCGCCGAACAGCCTTTTATAATTCAGTCCATGATGATTGTAGAACGTTTTGTCCTCTATGGCGATGAAGGCGTTCTTTGTATTCTCGGGGATGTCATTTATGGAGACGACCTCCCTGTCTTCGGTGTAGTAAAGCTTGTCTATCTCAGCGCCCTTTGCATCATAGATGATAGAACTGAGATCGATATTTGCGTATATGCTGCTGGCGTCAGGATCTATGCTGGGTACAGAGTTGTAGGCGTACACAAAGG
The DNA here is from genome assembly GCA_017432075.1 of Mogibacterium sp. GTDB lineage: Bacteria > Bacillota > Clostridia > Peptostreptococcales > Anaerovoracaceae > Crickella. The sequence continues at coordinate 16,398 of JAFRJV010000133.1, forward strand.
TCCCGACAATTGCGAGCACAACAAAACACAGCACGCCTATAAGGACCTTACCTTTGGTCAGAGGCTTTGAGCTGCGGCCTTTCCTGTCTTTCCTGAAGCTGAAGAACTTTCTTTTGGATTTCTTTTTTGCGTTATCGTCAATTTCTTTCCACTTGAAGTTTATCTTCTCAGAATTATCTTTATTTATGTCGTTGCTGTTATTAATTTCTGACACTGCTTTCTCCTCGATTTCTGCATACCCATTTTAGGATTACAACGTCAGGATATCAACCTTTAAATAGCAGAAATATTATTTAATTCTGACAGAAAAAGATAGTACTGATCAGCTGTGTATAATCCGGGGAACATTAAAAAACGGTGAGTGTGTAACGCACCGTTTTTTTGTTTACTATAATATTTTATAGGCAGAACAGACTATTTGCCGTATTTTTCGATAAGACGCTTGAATCCAGGCATGGAATTCTTGATGGTTTCATTGGATACGCAGTATGCGAGCCGCAGATATCCCGGGCAGCCGAAGCCTGTACCAGGAACTATAAGGATGTTCTCCTCAAGCTTAGCAGCTTCGCTGAATGCCATATCGTCACCATTAGGAGCCTTCATGAACAGATAGAACGCTCCGTCAGGTTTAGCGCATTCATAGCCCATTTCCGTCAGACCATTATAGAGATCATTTCTGTTCTCGTCATAAGCTACGAGGTCAGGCATGCAGTCAACACATTCTTCAACGACTCTCTGTATGAGTGTAGGAGGGCAGACAGAACCGATCTCTCTTGCTGCGCCGGCAACTGCACTGAGAACTCCGTGCTGGTTGTGACATTTGGCCGGAACATATACATATCCTATACGTTCGCCAGGAAGCGACAGGCTCTTGGACCATGAGTAGCAGACTATGGTGTTGTCGTATACCTCAGGTATGAATGTAACTACTGCATCTCCGTAAACGAGTTCTCTGTACGGTTCGTCAGCGATGATATAAATTGGATGGCCGTATTTGACCTCTTTGCGCTTGAGAACGGCAGCGATCTTCTCGAGGGTTTCTCTGGTATATACTACTCCGGAAGGGTTGTTAGGGGAGTTTATTACTAAAGCCACGGTGTCATGGTTTATGGTTTCTTCGAGAGCTTCAAGATTTATCTGAAAATCCGGAATATCAGGATCAACTCTTCTGACTTTGCCGCCGCCGGCTTTAAAGAATACGTTGTACTCCGGGAAATATGGAGCAATAACAACGAAGTTGTCATCCGGTTTTGTGGTAAGTGCGCATGCTACAGAAACAAGTGCAGGTGCGCATCCGCAAGTCATGAATAGCTCGCTTGCCTGAGCGTTTGTGCTGAATCTTTCTCTCAGATTTGCCGCGATGGATTCTCTTGTGCTTTCAAATCCCGGTGCCATTGAATATCCGTGCAGCAGGATGGAACTTTCTTCATCAACGAGTTTCTTGATCGTGTCATTGACTTTTTTAGGAGCAGGTATGCTCGGATTGCCCAGTGAATAATCGTAGACTTTGTCTCTTCCGAGTTTTTTTGCCTGCTCCAGTCCGTAGGCGAAGAGTTCGCGGATGATGCTTGGCGCAGTGCCATAGCCATAATATTTTTCATTAACCATAGCTGTTCTCCTTTATATAACGATTTATTTGATCTGTAAGTCCGTGATGCCCTTTATACTCTTATTATTATTTTAGCACAATGCTTTGTACCTGAATGTATTTATTTCGGTGGGAGTCGCGTTATGCTAAAATGAGATGTCGGACCGGAGATTATTTAATGATAAAGGAGAAAGTATGTTATTCGGACATGATAAAGTGGAAATACTGCATCTGCCTACTCCTCTCGAACGCCTGAACAATGTTTCGGAGGATCTCGGTATCAATGTATACTGCAAGAGAGACGATCTTACCAATCTTGCTACGGGAGGCAACAAGCTCCGTAAGCTGGAGTACTTTCTTAAGGATGCTCAGGATAAAGGAGCCACGATGCTTATAACAGAAGGCGGTGCACAGACCAACCATGGCCGGCTGACTGCCGCGGTGGCTGCGAAATTCGGGCTCAGATGCGCGATAATCACTGCAGACGATTATCCGGGTGAAATAAGCGCAAATCTGCTCCTGGACGGAATGCTGGGCTGCCCGGTCTACTTCGTGAAGGATATGGAGACAGGCAGACAGGCAGTAATAGACAAGTTCACGGCTGAGGGAGAAAAAGTCTACTACGTTCCTATGGGCGGTTCCAATGAGATAGGAATGCTCGGATATGTGGAGTGTGCCATGGAGCTCGACAAGCAGGCCAGAGAGATGGGCATAGGCAGCGCTTCTGTCTACGTTACGGTCGGGAGCATGGGCACATATCTCGGTATGCTGATCGGACTGAAGGAGTGCGGATCCGATCTCAGACTGGTAGGTATCAATGTGCTGCCATATGCTGAAGATTCTGCAGATGAAGCAGCAAACGGGAAGGCTCTTAAGGCAGCTCTCGGTGAATATTATAAACAGGCATGTGAGGCATTTGCGGAATACAGCGGCAGCTGGGACATCACGCCTGATGATTTCAACATAGTGACTCACTACATACACGGAGCTTACAACAATGCAGTAGATGAGGTGCGCGAGGTCATGTACTATCTTGCACGCAAGGAAGCTATAATCATCGATCCTTGCTATACGGGCAAGACCTTCGAAGCTGTTGTTGACGGAGCGAGGAACGGAAGCATTGAAAAAGGCTCTGACGTTATATTCATGCATACCGGAGGACTTCCGGGCATATACACAAAGCATCACAGGGTCGAACTCGAACGTGAACTCATGCCGTACATGCATACGGACGAATTTTGAGGTGCGTTGATTGGCAGATAAAGAAATCAAACATGAAATAGTAAAAAAAGACGCAGAAAGCGCCGGAAAAAAGAAGCTGTCATATATGTCGATGATCAGGCTGATAGCTCTGGCTCTGATCGCATTGCTCGTACTTGTGGGCATTCTTAAGCTTGCTTCGTATATAGGAGGCATCTCACGTACAAAGCTCAGCGATGAAGGACTGACACATTCGGGTCGCTTTAAGGACTGCGTGGCTGTGCATGGTATAGACGTTTCGGAGCATCAGGACGAGATAAAATGGAAAAAGGTAAAGTCCAGCGGGGCTGATTTCGTTTTCATCCGCGCAGGATACAGAAGTGCCGAGAGCGGAGAACTCAAAGAGGATGCTGACTTCAGGACCAACATGAAGAAAGCAGAAAAGGCAGGCATGATGTGCGGAGCATACTTCTTTTCACAGGCTCTGAATGAAGCTGAAGCTGTAGAGGAAGCGGAGTATCTCCTGAAACTCGTCAAGCGCTACGAAATGGCAATGCCGCTCGTGATCGACTATGAGCTGTACGACGGAGGCAGGCTGCAGCAGAAGGTGGAAGCAGGTGAGATGCCTGCGTCATCGATGTATCATGATGTAGTGCTGGCATTCTGCCGCAGGGTGGAAAAGGCCGGATATGAGTCTGCGGTCTATGCCAATTATGACATGCTTACCAACTACATGGATTCGACTCTGCTGGACGACGAAGCGGTCATCTGGGCTGCACAGTACGGTGGAGCCTGCGATGTTGAAGGAAACTATCTGTACTGGCAGTGCGCTGAAGATGCTTCTGTAGGCGGTATTGAAGGGAATGTGGATCATGATATCTGGTACATAGAGCCGGGCAGGGTCTACAGCACCTATGCAAAAGGCAAAAAGGACGCTGTGTCTGTAAGTGAATGCAAAATCGATTTTGACCAAAGCAGCTATAAGCTTAAATATCACAGGGCAGAGCCGGAAGTGACCGTGACTTATGAGGACAAAAAGCTCCGTCAGGGCAGGGACTATGTACTTTCGTTTGTGAAGAATGCCGAATCAGGAACAGGCTATGCAATAGTGCGCGGCAAAAAGAAATATAAGGACTGGATCGCAGTACCGTTTAAGATAGAATAAAAAGATCGGAGAAAAAACATGAAATTCGTCAGCTGGAATGTCAACGGTTTCAGAGCAGTTCTGAAAAAAGGATTCGAAGAGATATTCAATGACCTGGACGCAGACTTCTTCTGCCTGCAGGAGACCAAGATGCAGGAGGGTCAGGCAGACTTTCATCCGGAAGGATATTTCGAATACTATAACTGTGCGGTAAAGAAAGGTTATTCAGGAACTGCAGTATTCGTGAAGAAGACGGTTGGTGAGCCGCTTTCGGTTGCGTATGGCATAAAAGGAGAGCATGATGACGAGGGAAGGGTGATCACCCTGGAATATCCCGGTTTTTACCTTATATGCTGCTATGTCCCGAACGCGCAGGACGGGCTTGCCCGTATAGGCTACAGATGCGAGTTTGAAGATGCGATGAGAGAGTACATGAAGGAACTCGACAGCATCAAGCCGGTCATCTACTGCGGAGACCTGAATGTGGCGCATAATGAGATAGATCTCAAGAATCCGGGACCAAACAGGGGCAATGCCGGATTCTCGGACGAAGAGCGCGGCAAGATGAGCGAGCTCCTCGGATCGGGTTTCACTGATACATTCCGTTATCTGTATCCGGACACGGTAACTTATTCCTGGTGGTCATACCGCATGAAGGCGAGAGAGAGAAACGCAGGGTGGCGCATAGACTATTTTATCATTTCGGACCGCCTGACCGACAAGCTTGAAGAAGCGGTGATACATACCGACATATACGGCAGTGACCACTGTCCGGTGTCTGTTACGATGGATCTGTAAAGATTCTGCGCGATAAGTATAAAAGGTATCAATGATGCACAAATTTGTAACACATGACGGGAAAAAAATATCGATAGATCTGGACAGCGGCAACGATGAGCTCATCAAAGCTCTGACCGATATCATACCGAGACTTTCCTATGATGAGATACTTGACGGAGAACTCGAAAGAAGGCTGAAAAACACCAGATTCGGTTCTGTTAAACTATCTGCAGCCGATGATATAAAACAGCTGATTTTCAGCCTCGCGATGTTCAATACGATATCAAAACCGCCTGGGTTTTAGGCGTTCAGATCACAAGCGAAATTATTTTCTGATAATCCGAATTTTTGCTTGTATTATAAAATGCTATGTCATATAATACGCGTTGCGAATTAATGCATTAAAAAATGAAAGTGGGGTATAAATAATGGCAAACATTAAATCCGCAAAGAAAAGAATCAAGGTTATCGACAAGAAGACAGCCCGCAACATCAGAGTAAAGAACCACATCAAGGAAGCTGAGAAGGCATTCCTCGCTGCAGTTGACAACGGTGATGCTGAAGAGGCTAAGAAGGCATTCCAGCATGCAGAGAAGAAACTCATGCAGGCAGCCGCAAAGGGTACGTTCCACAAGAACGCAGTAGCTCGTAAGATTTCCAGATTCGAGAAGAAGCTCAACGCGCTCAGCGCAAAGTAATTCTCACCCGTCCCCACATTGCGTATAAGTTAAATGCGCCTTCAGCCGGAGTGTCTCCCGGCTGTTTTTTTACGCCCAAATCTGTGGAAACCCTCGTAAAAGACCACGTTTTTCTTTATAATTAAATGGATAATGTTCAAAAAGGAAAAATTAAACATGAGCTATCTTGATAACATCAGAAATTTCAGCATAATCGCCCACATAGATCACGGCAAGTCGACTCTGGCCGACCGCCTGATAGAGAAGACCGGGCTTGTAGAGGCACGTGACATGAAGGAGCAGTACCTCGACAACATGGACATCGAGCGCGAGAGGGGCATCACGATCAAGCTTCAGACTACCCGACTGCAGTACAAGGCAAAGGACGGTCAGGAGTATATCCTCAACCTTATCGATACACCGGGACATGTGGACTTCAATTATGAAGTATCGCGCTCGCTTGCGGCATGCGACGGCGCGGTGCTTGTAGTGGACGCTACACAGGGTGTAGAGGCACAGACACTCGGAAATGTATATCTTGCACTTGATGAGGATCTGGAGATACTCCCCGTGCTCAACAAGATGGACCTTGATTCGGCCCGCCCTGATGACGCCAGGGCAGAGATAGAGGATATCATAGGACTTGACGCGTCCGAAGCTCCGGAGATCTCCGCAAAGACAGGCATGGGCATAGATGACATGCTTGAAAAGCTGATAGAGGTGATACCGCCTCCGCAGGGCGATCCTGACGGCAGGCTCAAGGCACTGATCTTTGACTCATACTATGACAGCTACAAGGGTGTCATCATATATACACGCATCTTTGACGGCAGAGTCAAAAGGGGCGACACGATACGCATGATGAATACAGGCAAGAACTACGAAGTCACTGAGGTAGGCTACTGCATACCGGGCACCGTTCCTGCCGATGAACTCAAAGCCGGCGAAGTAGGCTACATCTGCGGCAGTATCAAGCAGGTAGCCGATGCGCGTGTCGGTGATACCATCACGCTCGCAAACGCACCGGCGGATGCTCCTCTTAAGGGATACAAAAAGGCGCAGTCCATGGTTTACTGCGGAATATTCCCTGCAGAGGGGGAGAAATACGAGAACGTAAAAGACGCACTCGAAAAACTGCAGGTGAATGATGCTGCGTTCAACTTTGAGCCGGAGAATTCCGCTGCACTTGGCTATGGCTACAGATGCGGATTCCTCGGACTTCTGCATATGGATGTGATCACTGAAAGGCTTGCAAGGGAATTCGACCTTGATGTCATAACGACATTGCCTTCGGTAGTGTATAAAGTCGTGATGAAGGACGGAGAAGTGCTTGATATCCAGAACCCTTCGAATCTTCCGGCTCCGGCACTTATAGCGCATATCGAGGAGCCGATAGTCAAAGCTGACATCATGACACCTAATGAATATGTAGGAAGCATCATGACACTCTGTCAGAACCGGCGCGGCAACATGATACACATGGAATATCTTACAAAGACGAGAGTTCAGCTCCACTATGAGATGCCGCTAAACGAGGTAATATACGACTTCTTTGACGCGCTGAAATCACGCACCAGGGGATATGCATCACTTGACTACGAATTCCTGAGATATCAGCCGGCGAAGCTCGTCAAGCTGGATATCCTTCTCAACCGCGAGCCTATAGATGCTCTTTCGACTATCGTGCCTGAAGAGGAGGCGATGGCTAAGGGAAGGGGCATCTGCGAAAAGCTGAAGGAGATAATACCGAGACATCAGTTCGAAGTCCCGATCCAGGCTGCAATAGGTCAGAAGATCATAGCGCGGGAAACGGTACGGGCCTACCGTAAGGATGTCCTTGCCAAGTGCTATGGCGGAGATATCACAAGAAAGAAGAAACTTCTCGAGAAGCAGAAGGCAGGAAAGAAGAGAATGAGGCAGTTCGGTTCTGTAACCGTGCCTCAGGAGGCTTTCACTGAGGTGCTCAAACTCGATGACGGCAGATAGAATGAATAAAAAAAGAGGCATATACATACACATGCCTTTCTGCGTGCAGAAGTGCAGATACTGCGCGTTCCTGTCGTTCACTGCGGAAGGTTCGCCGAGAAAAGAGTACACGGATGCGCTTGAAAAGGAGATAAAGCTCAGGGCAGCGCTTGAAAGGGATAACGGAACAGACAGGCCCATAGATACCATATACATCGGTGGAGGAACACCTTCGGTAATGGATATTTCGTCCATGTCTGAGATGGTAAAAACCCTTAAACGGTCCTTCGATGTGAAGCCTGATGCAGAATTCACTCTTGAAGCGAATCCGGCTACCCTCGGACGCAAGGATGGTGTGATGCTGGCCAAGCTCCAGGCGTACAGGTTTATGGGGATAAACCGCTTTTCTATGGGTGTGCAGTCCATGGATAACGACAGACTGCATTTTCTTGGGCGTATCCATACAGCGGAAAATGTTGCCCGTGACATGGACATCATCAGGCGGAAAGGCTTTGACAACGTCAACCTCGACCTCATGTTTTCTGTACCCGGTGAAAGCGGAGACGATGCGCTGAGCGATCTTGAGAAGATACTTTCATTCAAGCCGGAACACATCTCGTGCTACAGTCTTCAGATAGAAGAAGGCACAGCTTTCGGCAGAATGGCTGAATCCGGCGAGCTGACCGAAGTACCGGATGAAGAGGACCGGGATACATATCACAGGATATGCCGGAGGCTCAGAGATGCCGGATATGAGCATTATGAGATCAGCAATTTTGCGAGAAAAGGCGATGACCCTGATTCTCCGAGCCCGTACAGATCGCGTCACAACAGCCTTTACTGGAACATGGACGAATACATCGGTCTGGGTCTCGGCGCAAGCGGGTTCATAAACGGCATAAGGTATAAGAATACGACGGATCTGGGAGAATACCTGGCTGCACTCGGTGAAGGCAGGCTTCCGGTCGCTGAAGAGCATAAAAATACTGCTTTTGACAATATCAGTGAAGCTGTTTTTTCAGGACTGCGTAGGAGCGAGGGCATACGATATGAAGATGCCGTCCGCGCATATATGGAAGCAGACGATTCCGGGGGCGATTCCACGGCTGCAACGGACGCAGGAGCCGTATTCTGGGAAATCTTTGCCGAAGCAGAGAAGGAAGCCAGTGAATATGCGAAAAGAGGACTTCTGGTCATTGATAATGAAGGCCTGAAGCTAACTGAGCAGGGGATAGATATAAGCAATTCAATAATGTCGCTTTTTGTTTAGAAAGGATAGCAGCATGGATAAATACATAATGGCGCTTGATCAGGGCACAACGAGCTCGAGGACCATCATCTATGACAAGGCAGGCAACATCAAATCTGTCGTGCAGAGAGAATTCACCCAGATATTCCCTCACGAGGGCTGGGTAGAGCATGATGCCATGGAGATATGGGCATCCCAGATGGGCACCGCGCAGGAGGCGCTGCTGAAAGCCGGACTTACATACAAGAATATAGCCGCCATCGGTATTACAAACCAGAGGGAAACGACTGTTGTCTGGGATAAAAAGACCGGGCGCCCTGTTTATAACGCCATCGTGTGGCAGTGCCGCAGAACGGCTGACTATGCGGCTAAGCTGAAACCTCACGAGGAAACGATAAGACAGAAGACCGGACTGCTTGCAGATCCTTATTTCAGCGGAACGAAACTTGCGTGGATACTCGAAAACGTCCCGGGTGTCAGAGCGAGGGCAGAGAGAGGAGAACTCCTCTTCGGCACCATTGAGTGCTGGCTGATCTGGAAGCTGACAGGCGGAAAGGTACATGTATCCGATTATTCCAACGCCTGCAGAACGATGCTTTTCGACATAAATACTTTAAAGTGGGATGAAGAGCTGTGCGAGCTGCTGAACATACCGATGTGCATGCTTCCGGAGCCTGTGGAGTGCTCGCATTATTACGGAGACACTATAGACGAGATCTTCGGAGGCCCGATCCCTATCACGGGATCCGCCGGAGACCAGCAGGCCGCTCTGTTCGGAGAAGCATGCTATAACGAAGGCGATGTCAAGAGCACATATGGAACTGGAAATTTCCTGCTGCTCAACACCGGAGAAAAGCCGGTAATGTCAGATAACGGACTGCTGACCACTATTGCGTGGGGCCTTGACGGAAAGGTCACATATGCGCTTGAGGGCTCGGTATTCGTATGCGGCGCGGCCGTGCAGTGGCTGAGAGATCAGCTGAGATTCTTCCGCGATGCTTCGGAATCCGAAGATATTGCGAAACAGGTACCTGATGCAGGAGGAGTATTCGTTGTTCCTGCATTCGTAGGACTCGGGGCTCCATACTGGGATCCGGAGGCAAGAGGCGCAATGTTCGGTATCACGAGAGGCACGACCCGTGAGCACATTGTAAGAGCTACACTCCAGTCACTGGTTTATCAGAATGAAGACCTTCTGGCAGCAATGAAAGCGGATACGGGTAAGGAGATCACGGCACTCAAGGTAGACGGAGGTGCTGCAATGAATAACCTGCTGATGCAGTTCCAGGCCGACATCTCGGATGTTGATATCGTGAGATATGCTTCCATAGAGTCAACATCACTTGGAGCGGCATATCTGGCAGGTCTTGCAGTCGGGTATTATGACAGCCTTGCGGATATAGTAGCCAGCAAGGAGATAGCAAAGACCTTCAAGCCTTCTCTCGGTGAAAAGGAAAGAAGAGAGAAGCTGGACGGCTGGCACAGAGCGGTAAAAGCGACAATAGCTTTCCGCGAGGCATAGCGGAGTATAATGATGAATATTAAGAAAGGCTCCCGGTAACGGGAACCTTTTTTATGTAGTAATTTCACCTCTGAGGTCGGTCTTCATCAGCCTTCGTATTTCTTCCTTCGGTAAGTCTTTACTCAGAAGGTAGGTGAGTTTGGTGATGGCGGCCTCGGTAGTCATGTTGCCTCCGCTGACTGCACCTGCTCTGACAAGAGCAGAACCTGCTTCGTAAGTACCGAGACTTACGGTGCCCGCAGGACACTGGGTGCAGACCACTACAATTGTGCCGCATCTGCTGGCTTCATTGATAAGGCGCGACAGTGCAGGATCATAATCAGGTATATTGCCTTTGCCAAAGGTCTCAAGCACGAGCCCGTCAAGTGATTCGCACATGATCGGTTCAAAGATCTCAAACTGTATGCCCGGAACGACTTTAATGACAGCTATTCTGCTTTCTTTTAACCTTACGGCATTGAGATGGCCAGAATGTAAAGAGTTCTTTACATATTCGCTGATCGCAGCGTGATTATACTCAATGCTTATACCTGCATCCGCAAGCTTATTGCAGTTAGGGGAGGTGAAGGCCACCATGCCGTCTGCAGAGTACTTGATCGCCCTGTTGCCTCGAAGAATGGCGTCTCCGAAACACAGACTGACTTCACGTATTATGCCATCATCTGCTATCATCAGGGAGGTGATGAGATTGTCACGGCCATCGCTTCTCAGCTCGCAGAGAGGTATCTGAGCCCCTGTAAAGACGACAGGCTTATCAAGCCCTTCGAGCATGAATGACAGGGCTGAAGCACTGTAAGCGAGAGTATCGGTACCATGAAGAACTACGAACCCGTCATATTTGTCATAGTACATGGCTATTGTATCGGCTATGGAGTTCCACTGTTCAGATCTGACATTGGTGGAATCGAGCAGCGGGTCGAACTCGATGAGATCCCATAACGGCATGTCAGGAGATCTGAGATCACGGATCTGATTAAGCTCTTCAATGAGGGCTCCTGCCTTTGGCGCGAACCCGTTCTCCGTGCGGACCATGCCGATAGTACCGCCTGTATGAATGATGAGTATTTTTTTCTTATCCATAAGCAAATCATACCATATGCAAGGTCATAAAACTTGATAACTTTTTTTTAAAAATCTTGTAGACAAGGCCGTGCCTTTTGTTTATAATACTACTTGCGCATGAAAAATGTGGCGCATTGGTCAAGAGGTCAAGACGTCGCCCTCTCACGGCGGAATCCAGGGTTCGATTCCCTGATGCGCTACCACGACAAACAGAAAGAACGGCTGCAGGCCGTTCTTTTCTTTTACTTATTATTTGTACAGTTATATAAGGTCACTCAGACTTTTGCCTGAAAAGAAATCATGGGTGAGCTGATAATATTCCTTCCACAATGGAAGGGTATGGCAGTCAGAAGCCAGCGGACATTCCCAGGCGTTATCTTCAAGACATGCGACAGGAGCAAGTGTGCCTTCCATAACTTCGATTATCTCAAAAACAGTATATTCATCAGGCCTGCGGCATAGTTTATATCCGCCGCCTTTTCCGCTTACACCCTCTATCATTCCGCTTTTTACCAGATTCCTGACAATGATCTCAAGGTATTTTTTTGAGATATGCTGTCTTTCAGCGATATCTTTCAGCGCAACGTTCCCGTTTTCACCATTCTGAGCAAGATCTATCATTATTCGAAGTGCATAACGGCCTTTTGTAGAAATCAAAGTTCTGCTCCTTTCAGTGAATATGTTTTTTTCATTTTACTATCGGTGACGAATGCATTCAAGACGCCGGAGCTGTCTGAAGGATTCTGCCTGTAAGACAATGCACATATCAAGTTAAAATCAGATGTTCTTTTTGCGTTGCATAGGCTATAATATATACGGATGTATATGGCCCGCAGGGCTGATTGAAATGCATACGATTTCCCGAAGGAGGAGTTCAAAATGATAAATAAAATTCTTGTCGAAGCATGTGTCAAAGCATTCAAAAACATCTTTGAGAGAGAAGGCGTGCCATACGTAATTCAGGATGACGAAGAATCCAGTTACTTCTTCCATCTTTGGGAAGATACTGATGAAGAAAAGGAGCTGGCATACAGACAGGCTGCTCCTGCTATTGAGCGCATAGTATCACACGAACCGTATATTTTCGAAACAGATGGTGAACCGCTGTGCATACGCCTGAATTATCTCGACAGAAAGCTTGAAAGAGACTCATTCGGCGAAATTATGCTTGAGCGTCCGGATCTTGACTGGCGCTTTGCCATTTCCGTTAAGAATGATGCAAAGATCCTGTCTGCGTTGCCTGTTGCGGACCGCGAGCTTGATATGAACAAAGATAAGATCATGAACTCGTTCAATGGGATCGATGACTTCGGTGACCGTATTTTCGGTATTCCGTGCTCAAATGAGTACTTCGATGATATGAATGAGATTCTCCTGAACATCGCACCTCGCGATGCGGAAAACTGGGGAGAACTGGTCAAAGATGAAAAATTTGTTTACGGATCGCTGATCACTCCGATGCTCAGAGCGATCGGACGCGAATTCCCGCGTATAATGAAGTTCCATCCTGAGGCACCGCAGAAACTGTATGATTATTTCTATGGCAAGATCGATTATTACTTCATCAAACCAATAGACGAGCTGAAGGTGACACGTATCGGATGCGTAAATGCGCGCGGCTATCTGGGACGCATGCCGAACAATAAAAACCTGAAAACACCTAAAACCGGATTCCCTTCGGAACTCATGGATGTCAGATTCGCTACCGGCAAATACGGCGAGATCTCCAAAGATACTCTGCAGCTGGCCTTTGAAAACGGCTGGTCGTTATGCATAACAATGTTCCCTGTATATGACACATATGGCGAGCTCGGGTTCGACATGCTGGTGTACATCCCGGTAACTCCGTTCGGCAGCTACCGTGATCAGGTTGACTGGGATCCGGAGGCATAACACAATAATGTTAAAATCACCTAAAACAAAAGCAGGTAAATTCATTAGAGAAACGCTGATCGTTCTGACGTCGGCGTTTTTCGGTTCATCAGTTCAGATATTCGTCATGATCCCGAATGGCATGACTTCAGGAGGGATGCCGGGTATTGCAAGACTGATAACCCATTTTCTGCCGGTAAGCTATTCGCTGGTCTACTATACTCTTTCCATGGTAGTGCTTATCATAGCGTATTTCGCAATGGGTAAAGCAGAAGTGAAGAGGATAATAGCTCTGGGGTTCGCATATCCGATAATGCTGTTCATTTTTGAACATATCGACTACGAATTCCTCAGGTCACCTGATCCGTTCCTTGCTGCGATCCTGATAGGTATATTCTATGGTATTGCAACAGGAGTCGGATATATCGGAGGATATTCTTCGGGCGGAACCGACACTCTTGCGAGGGTCATCAAGTTCAGATTTCTGAACCACATGCGTACAGGCGACATACAGATGGCCATGGATATTTGCATTATCGCTGTATCCGCTTTCGTGTTCGATACGAACATTGCTGTGTATGCAATAGTTACCGCTGTTGTGGCAGCAAGAGTCATATCCGCTATTACAGTGGGATACGGCGGCAGATTCGTTCAGTTTGATATAATAACAAGCTCTAAGGAAAAGCGCGAGCTGATCACTGAATTCATACTTAAAGATGTAAACAGGGCAGTGACTACACATGCATCAAGAGGAGAGTATACGAAAGAGGAGAGAAGGACGATCAGCACCATATGCACTCCTGCAGAGAGCATTAAGATAAAGAAGTATCTTGCGGAAGTGGATCCTGATGCATTTGCGACAGTAATGTCGCTGACGAATGTATGGGGCAAACGCTTCCAGGACATCAAAGAAGCAGACAACACCTAGAAAACAAAAAACACATCCCCGCGGGGATGTGTTTTCAATTGCATTCATAAACTATTCTGACCACACTAGCAATCAACACCGCCGTCAACGCGGAGCAGCTGTCCGTCCACAAATGAGGAATCACTTGTAGCGAGGAACAGTGCAACCGTTGCGATCTCGCTTCCCTGACCAACGCGGCCAAGAGGCGAGCGGCTTGTCATGAAATCAACAACAGGTCCGCCTGCTTCATCAAACATGGCAGTCATTATGGCACCCGGCTGAATTCCGTTGACATGGATTTCCGGTCCGAGTTCAAGAGCCATGGCTTTGGTGAGACCATTCATGGCATGTTTGCTGGTGCAGTAAGCGATAGGGCCCCAGTGTGCAGAGCAGCCGGCTACAGAAGAAGTGTTTATGATATGTCCTTCGCCTTTTTCCTTCATTACCGGTGCACAGAGCTTTGTAAGAATGAAAGCGGATGTCAGGTTTACGTTCATAACCTGAACGAATTCTTCAACACTAAGCTCGGTTATCGGCTTCATGCTGATCATTCCGGCATTGTTGAAAAGAATATCAACGGTACCGTAAGCTTCCATCGTGGCATCAAAGATCTTCTGTGGTGAATTCAGATCACTGGTGTCAGCGATCACATAGATTGCTTCTCCACCTTCTGCCTTGATTTTTTCCACTGCTGCTTTTGCACGTTCTTCGTTACGGCCTGTAACAACGACTTTTGCACCTTCTTTAGCGAAAAGGTATGCAGTATCACGACCCATACCGGATGTTGATCCTGTAATGATTGCAACTTTACCATCTAGTTTTCCCATTAGAAGCCTCCTCAAAAAAATGCATTGATAAAGAATTACAATTATGCAACACAATTATACTATACTTCACTTTGAATTATTAAAACGAAATTTGATTATTTATTTATAACTGATAGGAATAAGCTCGTGGATAAAGGGAAAAAGGACTATTCTGTGATAATTAATTAACAAACTTTACGGTTAACAATTGCTTTTCGTTTTGCCATAAATCATTGAAATTTCAACGTTTTCTTATGAACATAAATTGGCGGCATGGTGCCTAATGCTGAGCTTAAACGATAACTTAATATCAAATTTAGATTGACTTAAAGATACATTCGGGTGATAATATGAACATAATTGTTTATTGTCACCAACCCCATTCTTATGGCGAAAATTCGAATCAATAAAGATAAACCGGATTTTGGACATGCCGTAAAAAATAAAACTCGAAGCTAGCTAAGAGGTGACAATAGAAAAGGAGTATTATATGAGTTCTGAAATGTTAACTTTTATTCTGTACTTTGTGGCCCTGATGGGAGTAGTAATTTACTTCTACATCAAGGACAAGCAGAGAAGCCAGGAGGACTACTTCCTGGGCGGACGTGCGATGGGACCTTGGGTAACAGCTCTTTCCGCACAGGCTTCCGATATGTCAGCATGGCTGCTGATGGGACTCCCGGGCTCGATCCTGGCCTTCGGATTCGGTCAGATCTGGATCGGTATTGGTCTTGCACTCGGTACTGCACTTAACTGGATCCTTTGCGCAAGAAGACTGAGAGTGTTCTCGGAAGAGGCAAATGACTCCATCACAATCCCGCAGTTCCTTGCAAACAGATTTGATGCAGACACAAAGACACTGCAGATCATCTGCGCTCTGATTTTCCTGTTTGCCTATACTATCTACGTTGCATCCGCTTTCGTAGCAGGCACAACGGTATTCGGTACACTGTTCCCGGGAATCTCCACAACACTCGCAATGGTGATCTTCGCACTGCTGATCGTATTCTACACGATCTTCGGAGGATTCACCGCAGTATGCTGGACAGACTTCTTCCAGGGCATGCTGATGATGATCGCGCTGATGGCAGTTCCTATCACAGTATGGCTTACACACCAGCAGCTCGACACCTCGCTTCTCAGCCAGGTATATGAGTACACAGACGCAAGCGGTGCAGTAGTCACATGCGACTTCGGAAGCGGAATCTTCAGCGCAAGCTGGCAGGATGTCGCAACCGGTATGGCATGGGGCCTCGGATACTTCGGTATGCCTCACATTATCGTAAGATTCATGTCGATCGAGAAGCCGTCTGAAATCAAGAAGTCTTCAACGATCGCTATCATCTGGGTAATTATCTCCCTTGGAAGTGCATGCCTCATCGCTTACATGGGCAGAATGCTGGTAGCTGATGAGCTGCTCCCGATCGGAATGCAGAAGATCGTATTCATCACAATGGCAAGGAAGTTCTTCCCGCCGGCACTTTCCGGACTTCTGCTTGCAGCTATCATCGCTGCTTCGGTATCGACAGCAGACTCCCAGCTGCTCGTAGCATCCAGCTCGTTCACTGCTGACCTGTATGCACAGTTCAAGAAGAACGTTACCGAGAAGGAAGCCGTAATGGTAGGACGTATCGTAGTAGTAGTTATCGCAGTCATCGCTTACCTGATCGCATCCTCGAAGGGAGCAGGTGCACAGGCTATCATGAATCTTGTAGAGAACGCATGGGGCGCATTCGGTGCTTCATTCGGACCTGTCATCATCCTGTCGCTCTTCTGGAGAGAGTTCAATTACAAGGGAGCTATCGCAGGTATCATCGCAGGCTTTGTAGTAGACCTCGGCTGGCTCTTCGGCGGTCTCTCAGCTTCGACAGGCGTATATGAGCTCCTGCCTGGATTCATTGCAGGCGGACTCGTAGCTTTCATCGTCGCAAAGGTGACACCGACACTCGACAAGGAAAGAGCAGTATTCGACAAGGCAAGAGAAAGAGATGCACTTGCTGACTGATTGATGGTTTAAAAGCAGAATAACACAGATGCAGGCCAAAGGCCTGCATCTTTTTTAGCAGAAATACCGTGCTGAGAAGCACGGTGTTTTTTTATGCTCCCAAAAGGCGATCCTTCAATATATTTCAATATGTTAAGAAAGGGCATAACAAGCATTTAGATTTATTTACGAATAAAGACAGCGGGATTATTCTGTGGCACAGTGGGGGATTGTTTGCTTTATAAAATGGGGGTAAAACCATGAAAAAGAGAATCATTACCGTATTACTTACACTTGTGCTGCTGATCCCGTTCGCTGCACCTGCAGCATACGCCGGAGATCTTCTCGAGAGCAAAGCTGTCTATTACACCGATGAGTCCGACTACATGGACGGAGACTGCATCCTGACAGCTACAAGGATGATGATCCGGAGGGCGGCTATAATGCGCAATAAGAACGACTGGTCAGCTATCACTAATGCATCGCTCAGGCCTGAGGCTACGACCGATGGACTTCTGCTGTACAGTTTCTGTTACAGATCAGGAGGAACTGCTTACAGCGTCGCCAGCAGCCACTTTACAGGTGAAGGCAGCTATGCAAGGATAGAAGAATTCGAACGCCTTCTGAAAGAACACCCTGAAGGTATAGTAGTGTGGGGGATCGATGCCGCAAGCACGGGCACACACGGCGTTCTCGTGGTGAAAGTAGAGAACGGAGTGGTCTACGCAATGGACTCATCCTACAATATGGGCATGTTCAGCGAAGGAATCCAGAAGTGGTCAGATACCACTATGCTGGATCCGAGTCTGGCCACGGATTACTGGTATATAAGTGATATCACTCCGGATGGGGGCGTGCAGAATACGGAGATAAAAGATACGCCTTATTTCAATACGTTAAGATATCGCATAACATGTATTTAGGTCGGTTTACGTGCAAAGGATCTGCGGCTATTCTTTATAATGCGGAGGAATGTGACCATGAAGAAAAGAATAGCATCGTTACTGATTACACTTTCACTCGTCATCACAGCCATGCCGGCATATGTGTATGCATCTGACACTCCATTGGAGGATAAAGCTGTTTACTATACTCCTGCCTCGGATTATCAGAGCGGAGACTGTATTCTTACGGCAACCAAGATGATGATCAGAAGGGCAATAATAATTAAGAACAGCGGAGACTGGTCTAAGGTGACCAACAAATTTATCCGAAGACCGGCAACGATATCGGGACTTCTTAAGAACAGCTTCAAAGTGGATGCTGAAGGACTGGTGTACATTGTTGACAGCGGATCGTTCACAGGAAAAGGTGATGCAGCAAGGATAAAGGAATTTGAAATGCTGCTGAAAGTGCATCCGGAAGGGATAGTCGTTCATGGCACCAATGCTGCCAGCTCAGGAACACATGGGGTCCTGGTAGTTAAGGTGGTGGACGGAGTTCCTTATGCTGCAGATTCATCGCGCAATACCGGGCTGAATAATAATGGTATACAGAAGTGGGACGATACGACTATGCTGAACCCGGCCAAAGTCACAAAATACTGGTATATAAGTGAAATAAGTGCTTCCTCCACAACTAAGGCAAGCAATACGGCAACTAAGGCAAAAAAGACGAGCACCCTCAGGATAAAGTCTCTCAGAGCTCCAAAAGTGTTAAAAAAGGGAAGGAGTTTTTCCATCAAAGGGGCGGTAAAGTCAAATAAAAAAATAAAGAAGGTAACTGTCAGGATCCTCGACTGTAACGGCAATAAGATTATGTCGGCAACAAAGAAACCGAACGCAAAATCCTTTAACATTAAGAAACTGGATGCAAAAATTAAATTCGGCAGACTGGAAAGAGGCCTCTATTCGTTCCAGGTGATAGCAACGGACAGCGCTCAGAAACTGAAACTGGTAAACAGGCAATTTGTTGTAGAATAAAAAACGTGCAGCTTGAACTCACAGGCACTGCACTGAAATAGGCGGCATCTGCCGCCTATTTCTTTTGTCATCATTGTGCTGATGATCAGGTTTCTACTTTGCGATGTAACGGGACTCGATGTAGTATCTCTTCTCGTTTGCTTCGCCCATCGAGAATGTCTTTCTCGGAAGTGCTCCGTCTGCTGCTACAGCAGGGAAGAGCATGAACTTATCCATCGGCGGAAGCATGAATCCTGCGTTGCCGTCTCTTACTGACAGCTTCTCAACGGCCGCTGTGCCGTGAATATAGTCGATATCACAGACTTTTTCCTCTTTGACCATAATATCAAGGGCTGCCTGCAGAGCGCCTACCTCAAGCTTGTTTTCAGGCTCCTCGATAATGATCTTTCCTCTCTGGACACCGGTGATATAAGGAATCTCAAATGCGCCTTCAGGTGCAGCTGCATCAGCGTCAGCGAGGTATGCTTTGCCGTTGAGCTTGCCGAGATGATCTACGAGCTTGTTTACGAGATCCATACCCGACTGTCCCTGGTTAGCGAAGATGACTCTGTGGATAGGCTCGAATACGATGCCGTCATCGTGGATGTTTTCGATCTCGCAGAGAGCATATCTTGCAGGGTGTCCTTCGATCTCTTCAGGTGAGAGCGTCTTCTTGATGTTTTCCCATGCTGTCTTAGCTGTAGCGAGGGAGTGGTTGCCATCACCCATAGCCTGGAAGATGACGTGACCTGCGCCGTATTTCTCTTCAGCCTTGTCATAAAGTACCGAAAGAGCTTCCTTTGCACCTTCAAGATCCTTCTCCTCAATGAAGCATCCTGTGATGTGTCCGCCGTCCATCATGAGATCAGTGTCGTAGATGACTTCCTTAGGAGCATCGACGAGAGGCTCGATAACCGACTTGTCAGGGTCATCGATCAGGATAAGGATGTGAGGCATCTCGATAGGAGCGTCTCCTCTGATCCTCAGGCGAGGCGGTATACGCTCAACGACTGTGCCTTCAGTAGCTCTTGTGAGAGAGTTTGAACCCTTGCTGAAGTCATATGCTTCGAGGTCTGTAGCTATTACGAGACCGAGACGGGAACGTCCTTCAGCTGTTCTCTTGATGAGCATGCAGCCCGGTGCCATCTTTCTGAGGGTACCGTCTTCGAGATACTTATCCATTGCTGCACGGATCTCTTTGATCCTTTCAGCTTCACCCGGCTTGTCGAGGTAAAGCTCAGGGAGCATAAGTCTGAGAGTCGATGGCGCGTCTCCTACGATCTCTTCGACCTTATCCCAGTACTCAGGTTCGGATGTGAACTGGTCGCATGCTACGACAGCCCATTTGAAATAGTCAGTGCCTTCCTTTGGAAGCATGATCTCAGGGATATGAAGGCCGAATTTGCTCCAATCATATTTTGCCATAGGTATTCCTCCGTTTATAAATGAAACAATAGGGTAACATGCGCTTGGCGCAGCAGGCGCGAAGCACTGTTCTGATGAATCAATTATCGAACAAAAATGGGCTTTTTGCAAGTTCATATGTGATACAATTATAACAATAAATAATGCCTGCCGGTTTATACTGAAAGGCGTTTATATATGTTTTTGTTCGGGAGGTATTTAA
This sequence comes from Mogibacterium sp., assembly GCA_017432075.1. Classification (GTDB taxonomy): domain Bacteria; phylum Bacillota; class Clostridia; order Peptostreptococcales; family Anaerovoracaceae; genus Crickella. Next base: position 36,682 of record JAFRJV010000133.1, read on the forward strand.
ATGATTTCCAAGGCAATGGAGCCTTTCCTCGCAGGCAGCTCTCAGATAAGAGCCATGTTCGAGGAAGGCAAGAGGATGGCTAAGATTTACGGTGCAGAGAATGTCTATGATTTCAGTATAGGCAATCCGGGGCTCAAACCTCCGCAGGAGGTTTTCGATGCCATAGATGAGATCAACCATGAACTGGACCCGCTCTTCGTACATGGATATCCATCCAATGCAGGCTATGAGTCGACCAGAAAAGCCATAGCTGACGATCTCAACGAGAGGGCAAAAGGAGACTTTTTCGATGTTGACCATATAATCATGTCATGCGGAGCAGCTTACTCCATAAACATGATAAACAAGTGCATTTTCGACCCGGGCGACAAACTGGTAGTATTTGCTCCATACTTTGTCGAATACGGAAACTGGGCGCGCAACTGGGGCGCCGATACCATCGTTGTACCGGCAAATGAAGAGCTGGGCTTTGATCCTGATGCAGAAGCACTCAGGGAGCTGCTTGTCCCTGAAGTAAAGGGCGTTATGCTAAACAACCCAAACAACCCTACAGGCAAGATCTACTCAAGAGAAGCTCTGGACAAGGTGGCAGATGTGCTCAGGGAAGCAGAGGAGAAATTCGGACATACAATCTATCTGATATGCGATGAACCATACAGAGAACTTGTTTATACTGATCAGGACGTTCCTTTCCCGGGAGACTATTATGCGGATTCGCTGATAGCTTATTCATGGTCAAAATCACTGTCTATGCCGGGAGACCGTATCGGCTACGTAGCAGTTCCTAAATGCGCTGAAGGGCATGACGAATTAGCAGCTGCCCTGGTTGTGGCAGGCAGAGTGCTTGGAGGAACGAATGCTCCTACGATACAGGAGCTCATAGTGGAAAGATGCCTGAAGTGCAGATCGGATCTGGATTATTACAAGATAAACGCGAAAGACCTCTACGAGATCGTTACGGAGGCCGGTCTGGAAGCGCTTTATCCTCAGGGCGCTTTCTATATGTGGATCAAGTCACCTGTACAGAATGAGCTTGAGTTCGTACAGGCGGCCAAGGAAGAAAGAATACTCATAACTCCGGGACGCGCGTTTAACGGACCGGGATGGGTAAGAGCTTCATTCTGCGGGAAGAATTCGACCATCCGGAGATCAAAAGAATCCTGGATGAATCTCGGAAGAAAGTTCGGCTTGATCGAATAATGTAAAATCTGCTTTACATAAATAACGAATATAAAATAAAGCCACGCTTTGTCAGCTTGCCTGTGCAAAGCGTGGTCTTTTTTACTGGTTTTAAATAACAGTGTCTCGGCCTAACGTGCAGGAACCGTGCCCGGCTTTATTCCCGGAATGATGCTGATCCTGTCTTCAGCTGAAGCTGCGATCTTGCCGAAGTCCTGCAGCTTTTCTTCGCCTCTGAGCACTCTCAGGCATCCTGCAGCAAGGGCTTCCATCTCGAATTCACCAGGCATTACCTCAACAGGGCAGATGAACTCAACGTGTTCCCTGATGTAGTCCGAAACGTACTTCGAATATGATATACCGCCGGTCAGTATTATGCGGTCTACTTTGCCAGAGACGGTCGCTGCGAGTTTTGCGATGTCCTTTGCTACATTCAGACACATGGCTTCATACACGATCCCGGCATATTTATCTCCATCGGATATCATCTTTTCGACATCGCGTGCGTCTGCCGTTCCGAGATGGGCGATAAGCCCGCCTTTACCGTGGAAGAGCTTCATTGCTTCCTTATATGAATACTTTCCGCTGTAGCAGAGATCTACAAGACGCTTTGCGCTTACGCCACCGCCTCTTTCAGGGGTAAAGTTGCCTTCGTCGTCATTGACGCTGTCGATGTTTACGCCGTCTTTATAGAGTCTGATCGAGCTTCCGCCGCCGAGGTGAGCAACTATGAAAGTGCACTCATCGAATTTTTTGCCGAGCTTTTCTTCTGCGCATTTGATCGCCATTGCCCTGGTGTTAAGGGTGTGACCTACAGTGAAGTGAGGGATCTCAGGAACTCCGCTGACTCTGGCTACAGGCATCTTTTCGTCTGTTCCGATGGCGTCGTATATGCAGACCGGAATACCGAGCTCCTTGTTCAGATCAAAAGCGATCATGCTTCCGATGAGGGAAGGGTGTTTGGCGAGATCTTCAGGCCTTGTCAGAAAATCTATCATGGCCTGATCGATACCGATCGCTCCATGAGGACAAGGCACGATATTGCCGCCTCTGGATACCGCTGCTGTAAGGGACTCCATGCTGACGCCGTTCGCTGCCAGAGACTCCTTGATTTTATTATATCTGAACTCATACTGCTCTGTTACGTCCCCGAACGGTGCGAGTTCTTCAGTTGAGTGACGGATAGTGTCGTTGAATACTTCTTTATCGTCATCATATACTGCGATCTTGCTTGAGGTTGAACCTAAATTCATAACCAATATTCTCTCTGTTGCCATTTTTTCCTCCGTGATTCTGCTATTTAATCAATTTACATGAACAATTGTATCATAGAAACGAAATAAAAAGTGAGCCGTTTGTGAATACGGCTCACCTGTGAAAACAATTTTATGCTATCTGGTTGATGCGAATGTCTTAAGTTTCTCCTGATCCTCATCGATTTCATCGTACTCGTTTGTAAGTTTGAATTTATCGAGCAGATACATTATGAGTCCGAGAAGCATTCCGACTACTGCAGCAAGGCTCATTCCCTTGAGCTGGACCTGTCCGAGGTTGATTGCGATGCCGGAGAGTCCGACAACGAATACTACGGAAGTCAGTGCAAGGTTGCGCGCTTTGGAATAATCGATCTTGGAGTCTACCATCAGTCTGATTCCGGATGCTCCGATCATTCCGTAGAGCAGGAAGCTTACGCCGCCCATTACAGGACCGGGAATAGTCTGGATGAGAGCCGAAGCCTTGCCGATAAACGAGAGCATTATGGAGAATACCGCAGCTCCTCCGATGACCCATACACTGTAGACCTTTGTGATCGCCATTACACCGATGTTTTCACCGTAAGTGGTGGTAGGGCAGGATCCGCAGAATCCGGAAAGTGCTGTCGAGAATCCGTCAGCAAACATCGATCTGTGGAGTCCCGGATCTTTCAGGAGGTCTTTGCCGACGACCTCAGATGTAACTACCTGATGTCCGATATGCTCGGAAACGACTACCAGCGTTGCAGGTATAATTACTGCGATCGCCTGTGCGCTCCACTTAGGAGTCTGGAATGCAGGCAGTTCGAATAAGCTTGCTCCGCCTACAGAGCTGAAATCAACAAGACCGAAGATGAGGGCAAGCACATATCCTGAAACGATCGCGATCAGAATAGCGATCGCACTGGCGAATCCTCTGTAGAGAACTCCTCCGAATATTGCCAGCAGCAAAGTTACCAGAAATACGATCAGCACTTTCGGATCAAGGTTTTCAACCATGGATCCGTCGTCATTAAGGATTCCGGCAGTCTGCGCAGCGCTTCCTGCGAGTTCAAGACCAATGAGTGCTACGATCGGACCCATTGCTGCAGGCGGCAGGATAGCATCGATCCATCTTGTGCCAACGAATTTTATTATTCCCGCGACCAGACACATCAGAAGACCCGTAATAACGAATCCGCCGAGTGCGTACCTGAAACCGAGGTCAGGTTGTGCGATGACTATCAGAGCCGGTGAGATGAATGCGAATGATGAACCGAGATATGCAGGTGCTCCGCCCTTTGTGACAAAAATAAAGATAAGTGTTCCGATGCCGTTCATGAGGAGGGCGATGGAAGGACTTATCCCGAGAATGTAAGGAACGAGGACTGAAGCACTGAACATAGCGAACGTGTGCTGGATGGAGAGGGGAATACCCTTACTCAGAGGTACTTTCTCCTGGATCTGGATGATCTGTCTTGTTGACTTAGCCATAATTTCTCTCTTTCGTTCTTTTGATTGAATGTCTTAAAATTCATTATGAATGATTATACAAACCTGCCATTGTGATGACAATAGAAAAAAACACAATATCTTGTATTAAAAAAAGAAGAAAGGTGTTATTATACACATATATGGGTAAAGAGATAGACGATAAAATTTTACAGGAAGCAAAAGAGAAACTTGCTTGTCACATAGAGCCTCCTAAGCCGAAGGCTCCTGATTTTGTTGACCCTGCAGGCAAGGTACTTCTGACGCAGATGACTACTGCGGGTGGATGAGGCGCAAAAATAGGGCCGGGAGTCCTATCAAACATTCTGGCGGGTCTGCCGAAGATAAGCGACCCGCGCATACTCGTCGGGTTTGAGAGCAGCGATGATGCATGTGTTTACAAACTGACTGACGATATAGCTGTTATCAATACGGTGGATTTCTTCCCGCCTATAGTGGACGATCCGTATATGTTCGGACAGATCGCAGCTGCGAATGCACTGAGCGATGTTTATGCGATGGGAGGGCAGCCGAAGCTGGCCATGAACCTGCTGACTTTTCCTAACGGGAAACTTCCGCTCGATGCAGTGAAAGGCATTCTCGAGGGCGGAAATGACAAGGTGTGCGAGGCAGGCGCCACGATAGTCGGCGGACACAGCATCGACGACAAGGAGCCTAAGTACGGCCTTTCCGTTACGGGTTTTGCTCATCCTGACGATATTCTGAGCAACAGCGCGAGCGCAGGAGACCTTCTGGTCATCACAAAGAAGATCGGAACGGGAGTGCTGACAACCGCTGCCAAGGTAGACCTTCTCACCGAAGAAGAGAATGCCGAGATCGAGGCAACGATGGCTTTCCTCAACAAATATGCATGGGAAGCGATGCAGGGTGTCAAGGTGGATGGCTGTACAGATATCACCGGATTCGGTCTCATGGGTCATGCAGCCGAGATGGCAAGGGCAGGAGGTGTTACGCTCGAGCTCTACAGTCATAAGGTCCCGATATTCCCGAGAGCTCTCGATATGGCTTCCATGGGAATCATTCCTGCGGGTGCATACCGTAATATGGATTATGTAGGAGCCGAGGTAATGGAATTCCTGTCTAAGGATCCGAACAGAGACCCGGATCTCAGGGCGCGTATTGACTGCCTGTATGATCCTCAGTCGTCAGGAGGCCTCTTGATAGCCGTTAAGGAAAGTGAAATACCGAGGCTTGTCGAACAGCTCGGCGAAAGGGGATGCGAGACAGATATCATCGGATGCTTCAAGCCGGGAAACGGCAGGTATTCCGTGGAGATCCACGACTGATCAACAAAATAACGGTGTTCCGCAATGCGGGACACCGTCTTATATTGCAGTGATCACTCGATCTGCGATCATTTGTCTTTCATGACCGTTTTCACATATGAACTGAATGCCTCGGCAGCAGGGGAGTAGGATGTGCTTTTGAGGTTTATCATATAGAAGACCCTGTCCTCTTTGAAATCCTCTATCTCAGCGACTTTTACTCTGCCTCCGATGGATGCTGCTACCTTTTCCGAAATAATGGCAACGCCGAGTCCTGCTTCGACAGAACGGATCATGGTGTCCATGTCGTCTACCAAAGCCGCAACCTCGAATTCTTCCTTTTCAAAGCCCGATCTGAGTGCTGTCTGCTCGAAAGTCCTCCTTGTAGCAGAGCCGGTCTCACGCCAGATGAAAGGATACTGGATCGCATCGGCAAGATTGATACTTGATGGAATGTTGTAATCTACCGGGGCAATGAGCACTGATTTGTCTACTGCGACCTTTGTGCACTCTACTGCTGAGGAATTTATCTTCTCTCCGATAAAACCGACTTCGCCTCTGCGTTCTGTGATGTTGTCGATTACCGTCTGAGTATCAGAAACTGATACATAATACTGAATGCGCGGGTGCGTATTACGGAATCCCGAGAGAAGATCAGGCAGGAAGGTAACAGCAGGGATGGAAGAAGTCTGGATCTCAAGTATTCCTCCGATGTTTTCAGTGCTGTCGTTCAGTGCATCGAAAGCCTGAGCACGTGCATTGATCATCTCAACCGCATACTTATAGAACTTGCTGCCCTGCGGAGTCATTTCAACGATCCTGCTTTTGCGGTCGAGCAGTTTTACCCCGAGTTCTTTCTCAAGATTCCGAATGTGTGTGCTGATGGTGGGCTGTGTAAAGAATGTAGCGTCAGCAGCCTTGCTAAAGCTTTTATACCTTACTACATTTACAAAAGCTTCGATTTGTTTGAAATCCATTTATCCTCCTAATCCATACCAAGCAGCTGCACCCTCGAAAGTCCGGGTGCATCAGTTATTTCTCTCAACATGCTGTCAAGACTTGCTGCGTCCTCTCCGAGCTCTAACGTGATGACCACGTTTGCTCTGGAGTCTACGGGAGGATTCTGGGTTATTGTCCAGACGCTGTAACCATAGCGTGAGATGATGTTAAGTACAGTTGAAAGCGTACCGACACTGTGGCTCATCATCATCGAGATGATGGCATGACGGCCCATGGAGACTGTGCTTATGTCTCTGACCATGTCCCGGTACTTGTAAAAAGTACTTCGTGATATACCGACCATTTTAACGGCCTCACTGACATCGGCGGCCTTTCCCTCTTCCATCAGTTCTTTGGCGAGGGCGACCTTCTCACAATATGAAGGCAGAAGAGCCTTATCTACGATCAAGTATTTGCCTTCCATATGATGTTAACCCCTGTCATTGCTCTTTTCAATAACGTACGACTTCATATCGGATATTTCGATGACGTCGTTATGAACTATAGGCTTTTTGAATATTCCGGCCAGTCCTGCAGGGATCTCTGCACCGGTTATCTCATGGCATTTCTGCATATTTCCTTCATCGCTGCCGGTGAGCTCTTCTCCGAGAGCTTCAAGAACGGCTGCTGAGAATTTGTATGGAGATGCAGTTGACAGAACAACGGCGGGAGCCTCCGAATATTCAGGAGCTTCCTTGTATTTTTCCATGCATGCCCAGGCGATCGAGGTGTGAGTATCCATCAGATAACGGTCCTCTTCGAAGACATCCCTGATGGCTGCGGCACCTTCGTCATCACCTGCATAAATTCCGGTGAAAACTGACTTCAGTTCTGCGAGTTCTTCATCTGTTATTGTATATTCGCCTGTCTGCTCCAGCTGCTTCATATATTCGACTGTATGTTCAGGACCGCAGACGTAATAGAGAAGACGTTCCAGGTTGCTCGATACGAGAATATCCATGGAAGGAGAGGTGGTTTTGTAGAAATCACGCTTTCTGTCGTAGCGGCCTGTGTTGAGAAACTCAGTCAATACGTCGTTCTTGTTGGATGCACAGACAAGTCTGCGGACAGGGAGCCCCATTCTGAGCGCGAACCATCCGGCCATAATATCGCCGAAATTGCCCGTAGGCACCACGAAGTCTATTTTATCTCCGTCGGAGATCACTCCGGATCTGAGAAGCTGTGCGTATGCCGAGAAGTAGTAAACGACCTGAGGAACAAGTCTTCCGATGTTGATCGAATTTGCACTCGAAAGAGATACGCCTTCAACAGGCTTAGGTATTTCGCGGAACAGACGCTTAACACCTGTCTGGGCATCGTCAAAATTGCCGCGTATAGCACAGGCGGTGACATTTGCACTGTCAGGAGTAACCATCTGCAGCCTCTGAGTATCTGAAACTCCGCCGTGAGGGTAGAATACGATGATGCCGGTACCCGGAACATCTCTGAAGCCCTGTATGGCAGCGCTTCCCGTATCACCGGAAGTAGCTGTAAGAATAAGTATATCGTCAGTGAAGTCATTCATGCTGCGTGCCGCACTCATGAGGTTAGGCAGGGCAGAAAGAGCGACATCCTTGAATGCCGATGTCGGACCGTGATAAAGCTCCAGCACATGTGCCTCGGCTTTGCTGCTGTGTGTCTTTACTACCGGAGTGATATCTTCGGAAGTGAACTTGTTTTTGTAGCTTCTTTCTACAAGTTTATCGATGAGTTCTTCGCCGTAGTCATCAAAGAAGATGTTCCACACAGCCTTTGCCATGCTTCTGAAGTCTCCGCTGATAATATCGTGATAATCTGCTTTTATCTGATCAAGATCGGAAGGGACATAAAGACCGCCGCCTTCAGCCTGGCCGTCCAGAATGGCCTTGCTTGATCTTACTCTGATGGACGGGTTTCTTGTGCTTACATATTCGATCATTTTTACTGCCTTTCTTATCTATATGGGGTATAAACACCCGGACAAGTAACAAATTGTTGAATTACGACATTGATTATGATACATTACTTTTGTCTTGAAGACAAGTGTTTTCGCATTGCGGACACAGACAGAGCATTTGTCTTTCTGACACGGAACATACCAAAAAAATGTACTAAATTTTGTGCAATTTACCAAAAAACAGTAACGATTAACGCAAAAACATGGCAAAACAAATTGCATGTTTTTACGTACAAAACGCTTTTTGCAAACATAATCAACATATCGGAGGTATTTCATATGAAAATCGCGATCATGGGCTTCGGCACGGTCGGAAGCGGTGCTTATGAGAACGCTAAGAATGCCGGCGGCATTGAAGTAGTAAGGATCCTTGCAAGACATAGCAGGGAGGGATACGAACATCTCAATGACATCATCACGCCGGACATAGATGATATTGCCGGTGATCCGGAAATCGAGCTCGTTGTGGAATCCATGGGCGGCATTGAACCGGCAAGGGAGTATGTCCTGAAATGTCTCAGAGCCGGAAAGCATGTGGTAACTCCTAACAAAAACCTCATCAGTGCCTGCTACAGTGAACTCATGGAAGCAGCTGAGGCTAACGGCGTAAAGCTCAGATTCACATCCGCTGTCGGAGGAGGGATCCCGTGGCTGTTCAACCTGCTGAGGACTAAGCGCTGTGACGAGATACTCCAGGTAAGAGGTATCGTGAACGGAACATGCAACTACATCCTTGACGCGATGTACGACAAAGGCGCGGATTTCGGGGAGATGCTCAAGATAGCCCAGGAGATCGGATACGCAGAAGCAGACCCTTCCGCAGACATCGAAGGAACTGACACGCTGAGAAAGACCGTTATAAGTACGAATCTTGCCTTTGACACAGCCATACAGGAAGAGGACGTTCTCTGCTACGGCATAGACACCATACAGGCCTGCGACGTTGCTTATCTTAAAGAAAAAGGACTTGCCTGCAAGCTCATGATGAGAGCAGAGAAAAAGAACGGAGCTGTTGAGGTCTATGTTGAGCCTACGGCATTTGCCGCAGATTCGCTCGAAGCAAATGTAAAACTCAACAATAATCTGATTACACTGACTGCAAAACATATCGGAACACAGAGCTTCTACGGACAGGGCGCCGGAATGATGCCTACCGGACAGTCAGTGATCCAGGATGTGATCGACATCAGGGACGGCAAGGAGCAGTGCATTGGCGGCGGCGGTGCAAGCGCAATGAAAGCTGACAACAGCAAGGCGGTGCACAGATATTACATAAGGCACGACCGTATGTGTGAACACATGGAGCCGCTCGTTGATACATATGAAGAAATAGATGGTATTTATTACTGCATCTCGAAGCCTCTGCCGGTAGAGACGATGCATGAGATGGGACATCACCGCAAGGAAAAGGGCAAGGATATGTTCTTTGCGGCACTTGCTGAATAAAGAAAGAAGGGAACGAAATAAATGCTTAAGGTACTGAAATTCGGCGGATCCAGCCTGGCAGACAGTTCGCAGTTCGCTAAGGTAAAGGAAATAGTGGAGTCTGAAAGCTCCCGTGAGGTGGTAATAGTATCGGCTCCGGGCAAGAGGAACAGTGATGACAACAAGATAACAGATCTGCTTTATCTGACACACGCACATATCCGTTATGGTGTTGCTCACGACGGAGTTCTCTCCATGATAAAGAAGAGATTTTCGGAGATCAGAAAGGGCTGCGGACTTGAGACTGATATAGAGTCCATAATAGATGAAACATTTGCGGACGTAGACAAAAAGACACCTGTAGATTTCATAGCGTCCAGAGGCGAGTACTTCAGTGCATTGCTGATGGCGGAATATCTCGGATATCAGTTCGTTGATGCTGTTGACTGGCTGTTCTTCGAGTACGACGGGAAAGTGAACGCAGAAAAGTCGGAGGAAAAGCTCAAGGAACTTAAGAAACAATACGGCAGGATCGTAACACCGGGATTCTACGGCACGATGCCAAACGGCGACATCCGCGTGTTCCCAAGAGGAGGATCTGACATAACAGGAGCTCTTGCTGCAGCATATCTTGGCGCTGACGTTTATGAAAACTGGACTGACGTTTCCGGCATCCTCATGACAGACCCGAGGATCGTGGATAATCCGAAGACCATTGCCAGAGTTACATATGACGAGCTGAGAGAGCTCAGCTACATGGGAGCCTCAGTGCTGCATGAAGATACGGTTTTCCCTGTAAGGATAAGAGACATACCTGTCAATATCCGCAATACGAACGAACCTGATGCGCCGGGAACCATCATCAGGGAACATTTCGAAGATGAACTTGAGGAAGAGACCGAAAGGTTCATCACCGGAATAGCCGGAAAGCGCAATTTCTCGATCATAAGCATCTATAAAAGCAGGATAGGCGAGGAGAAACTCGGACTCCTCAGACAGGTGCTCGAGGTGTTTGCCCGTTACAAAATACCTGTAGAGCAGATACCTAGCGGCGTAGACAGCTTCTCGATCGTTTTCCCGAGCGACAGCATCAAGAAAAGAAAACACGAGCTCATGCACGAGCTTTCCGAACTCGAAAGCATTGACAACTGTGCGCTCACAGAGGGAGTCAGCCTGATAGCTATCGTAGGCCGTCAGATGGCATACAGGATCGGTATCTCGGGTAAGATCTTCAAGACTCTCGGAGAAAACAAGATCAACATCAGAACGATAGAGCAGTGTGCTGACGAGATAAACATTATGGTAGGAGTCTTTGATGAAGATTTCGACAGAGCGATACGTGTGCTCTATGAAAGCTTCGCGAAGTAACAATTGAAAGGAAAGGGTAGACAATGAAAAAGTACAACGTAGGAGTAATGGGTGCGACCGGAGCAGTCGGACAGCAGATGATCAAGGTCCTCGGCGAGAGGAATTTCCCTGTAGGCGAACTGAGATGCCTGGCAAGTGAAAGATCTGAGGGCAAGGTCCTCAGCACGCCGTTCGGTGATGTTACTATACAGAGAACCTGCGAGACAGCATTCGAAGGGCTCGACATCGTGCTCGGAGCATCGGAAAACGACATCGCAGAGGCAATGGCACCTCACATCAAAGCTGCCGGAGCGGTATTTGTAGACAATTCATCAGCATTCAGACTGTGTGAAGATGTTCCTCTGGTGGTTCCTGAGATCAACCCTGAAGATGTCGAGTGGAACAACGGTATAATCAGCAATCCTAACTGCACTACTATTATTTCGCTTGTTGCGATCAATGCCATAAACAAACTGTCAAAGATTGAAGGTATCTATGCTTCGTCATATCAGGCTACCAGCGGTGCAGGCGCTGCAGGTCCTGTAGAGATGTATGATCAGTCCGAAGCTGTTCTTAAGGCAAGGGCAGCAGGCGGCGAGGGCAATTCATACGGAGCAGACATCGAGCCAAAGGTGTTCCAGTACCAGATCGCTTACAATGTTATCCCGCAGATCGGCGGATTCGGTGAGAATCTGTATTCATCCGAGGAGATGAAGCTGCAGAACGAAGGACGCAAGATCATGCATCTTCCTGACCTCAAGGTCAGCTGCACATGTGTCAGGGTGCCGGTAGAGAGATCTCATGCTGTATCTATAGATGTTATCACGGAGAAGAAACTCGATCTTTCTGAGGTAAGAGCTGCCATTAAGCAGGCTCCGGGCTGCAGACTTTATGATGAGCCATCCGAGAAGATCTATCCGATGCCTATTCTGACATCCAACCAGGATATAGTATATGTAGGAAGGATCCGCCGCGACCTCGTCAACGAGAACGGCATCAACCTCTGGTGCTGCGGTGATCAGGTTCGTAAAGGTGCTGCAACAAATGCGGTCCAGATCGCAGAACTCCTTATTAAAGAATAGAAATATATATTTCTAAAGAGAAATGTACTGAAAAAGACAGTCCCGCTGCTCAGGCAGCGGGGCATTGTTTTTTGAACAACAATAAGGGGACGGGTTTTCCCGTCCCTCGTAACTTCCTATATTCTGTTGTGTCTCCGCTGTACATATCTCCAATACAGCTTCGAATTTGTTTTTTTTAGTTGGTTCCCAGGCTGCCCCGCAATCACATCTGCTGATAATGATTTGGTGTCCCGTTATTCGTCACCTCCGGGTTGCCTGTAAGTCGGCCTGCCTTGCAGTGTCTTTATAGCGGAACAGCCCCTTTCTCAAATGCTCCCATTGGTCTGTCCTCCATATTCTGCGCGCTGCGCGCTTATCATTTGCCGGATCACTACCATTAACTAACTAAATTATATATTTACTCCGTCCGGCTCTTTATTTCTCTCTTGTTGTCTCCATTGTACTGATATAAAAACAAAATGCAATACCTTTTGGGAAATCTTAATGTATTAAAATAATACAAAAAAATTCCTGTTTTTTTGTGCAGGTTAACAATAATCGGCCGTTAAGCATGCTTCCGAGAAAAAAACACCATGATCTGTGATATCATATACACATAACAAAGATAATGAGGCAGGCACGAAATGAACTATTTGCAGCATCCGTTCGGACCATTGTTCAATGAACACAGCAGGGTATTGATACTGGGTTCGTTCCCTTCAGTCAAGTCGAGGGAACAGAACTTTTTCTATGGTCATCCGCAGAACCGGTTCTGGAGGGTGATCGCCTCTGTGTTCGATCAGCCGGTTCCTCATAGCATAGAGGAGAAGAAACAGCTCATACTGACTAACGGACTGGCGCTTTGGGATTCGATCGCGGGCTGTGAGATCACAGGCTCGTCTGATGCAAGCATCAGGAATGCCCGCGCCAATGACATAGGCATCATACTGGATAACTGCAATATCGAGCGCATATACTGTAACGGGCGCAAATCCCACGAGCTGTACTGTAAATATATAGAACCTCAGACCGGACGCGAAGCCGTATGTCTTCCGTCAACAAGTCCTGCAAATGCTCAGTGGACGCTGGAAAAACTGATCAATGCCTGGTCGGTGATAACATAGTACTAAGGAATGATTTATGACTATTGATGAATTGCTGCAAAAGCCATACTGGATCATCGATATTTTGCCGGAGCAGGTCCCTTCAGACAGTCCCGGGCAGTATTTCGCTGTTGAAAAATACTTTCTCGGAAAAGAACAGCTGGACCGGATCAAACAGAAGCATATCGATCTGGTGTTAAAACTCAACTGCTACATGCGGATTTCCATAAACGAAGAGGAAGAGGGCAATCCGTCTCCGGAGCGTATCGCAAAAGAAATGAAAACAAGGTACCTTTACATTATGCTGAACGAGTCAATGCTCCTATCGGAGCCGGATGGCACACATTTGACGCTTTTTGATCCTGACAATGAAACCCTGAAACTTATCAGGAAATTAGCTGAGGGTGAAGGACTTTATGTCTGGCAGCCTTCGCCGGAACAGTAAGTTATATCGTGCATGAGGAGGAAAAGATGATCAATATATTTAACAGAGCTTTATTGTTTAAAGATGTAAATTCCGAAGCAGCAGCCAGAGTTTGGTCGGCCCTTCGAAAAGAAGGGATAGAGTATGATGTGAATACAGAAGTCAATACAGGCGTTTTGGGGAAAAACAAGGGACACCTCGCACAGGGAATGTGGCCGGGCATTTCTGTAAGTGACAAATATTCCGAAAATGCTGCCAGCTATGTGTATGAGGTATGGGTCAGAAAAAAAGACCTTGAACGCGCTAAAGAAGTGTGCTCGCTTTAGCGGGTATGAGATCGCAGAAGGAGAAGATTGCCATGACGATCGAAGAATACTTTGAGGTGAATAATAAAGCTGCGATCGCTTTCTCCGGAGGTGTCGACTCAGCATATCTGCTTTACGCGGCTGTGAAAGCCGGTGCTGATGTTAAGGCTTACTACGTGAGATCGGCATTTCAGCCGGAGTTTGAATTCCGGGACGCAAAAAGGGTGGCCGAAACAGTTGGCTGCGGTCTTAAAGTGATCGAAGCTGACGTACTGTCTGATAAGATGGTCGCGTCCAACCCAAAGGACCGCTGTTATTACTGCAAACAGCATATAATGAGTGCGATAACAAGTGCTGCAGCCGAAGACGGATATGATACCGTATGCGATGGTACGAATGCTTCTGATGATGCTGATGACCGGCCGGGATTAAGGGCGCTGGGAGAGTACGGCATCAGGTCACCGTTACGGGAATGCGGACTCACAAAAGCAGACATCCGAAAAGCTTCGAAAGAAGCGGGACTTCCGACATGGAACAAGCCCGCATATGCCTGTCTGGCTACGCGCATACTGACAGGAGAGACCATTACTGAGGAGAAGCTTTGCAGAACAGAAAAGGCAGAGAGCATCATGTTCCACATGGGTTTCAGAGACTTCAGAGTCAGAATGAGAGGGAACAGTGCACTCGTCCAGATAGAGGAAAGCCAGCATGCGGATGCGGTGGAACATGAAGAGGAGATCAAAAAAGCGCTTTCAGAACTGTATGATGAAATAATAATAGACGGGAGTCCGCGCATTTCACGCTGATCCGGTCACAATCATCATTGACCGGGACCGCCTGAAAATTATATTATTAAACGGGTATGGGCTTTCGTCTTTTTTGTGTTTAAAATCGGAGGGAAATCCTTATGGATTGCTTGATCATAGGTGTTGCCGGCGGAACAGGTTCCGGCAAATCGACATTCACAAACCGTATCAAAGATGAGTTCGGAGACAGAGTCACTGTAATTTATTATGACAACTATTACAGGGCCCACGACGACATCCCGTTCGAGCAGCGTAAACTCATCAACTACGACCATCCGGATGCTTTTGAGACAGACCTCTTCATCGAGCATCTGAGAAAGCTCAGAAACGGTGAGCCGGTTGAATGCCCTGTATACGATTACACGATCCATAACAGGAGCAATGAGACCGTGACCATAAAGCCATCCCCGGTCATAATAGTGGAAGGCATCATGGTGCTCCAGAACGAAGAACTGAGAGATCTGCTGGATATAAAAATATATGTCGAAGCTGATGCGGATGAGAGGATACTCCGCCGTGTCATACGTGACGTCAAGTACCGCGGCAGGGACGTGGAAGGTATCGCACAGCAGTATCTGACCACCGTAAAGCCAATGCACTATATTTACGTTGAGCCTACAAAGTATCTGGCTGACATCGTGCTCAACAGCGGCATGAACGATGTGGTGTTCGATGTCATCAAGGTCAAGATACTGTCGCATCTTGCAAAGCAGATCAATTAAACAAATGAAAGACAGAATATGTGAATTCAAATGCAATATTGATGACATGACTGCGGAGGAACTTGCTTTCGCAGCCGAAAGGCTGATGGGAGAGGGCGCGAGGGACGTGACGCTAAGCTCCGTGCAGATGAAGAAAGGCCGCCCTGCGACGCTTCTTACTGTAATGTGCAGTGATGAAGAGGCTGAGAAGGAACGCTTTGTACGTCTTATATTCAAATACACTACAACGATCGGTATCCGTGAGCTCATATCCGAAAGGTATATACTCGACCGAAGTGAGGAGATAATTGATACCCCTTACGGCAAGGTGAGATGCAAAAGAGTCAGCGGATACGGAGTGGAGAGAAGCAAACTCGAGTATGAGGACCTTGCGCGCATTGCGGAAGAACGCGGTATCAGCATAGCTGAAGCGCGCGAGCTTGTTCTCGGATCACAGAAATGAGGGGCGGACAGATGAAAACAGACAAGAAAAAAACGCTCGAAGAAAAGGTCAGGGAGAGTGCGGTTTTTCTTTACAGTAAAGGTGTGCTCAAACCGGAAATCGGGATCATTCTTGGTTCAGGCCTTAATGACTTCGCTGACAGGATCAAAAATCCACTTATTATTTCATACAATGACGTGCCTAATATGGAGGCGGGTCTGGTCTCTGATCACAGGGGTCAGGTCGTATACGGAGAATACAAAGGCAAAAAAGTCATCATAATGGCGGGCAGGTTCCATTACTATGAGAGCCACGATATGGACAAGACAGCCTTTCCGGCAAGAGTCATGGTGTCGCTCGGAGTAAAGCGCTTCATCATCACGAACGCCGCAGGATGTGTCAATACTGACTGGAATGCCGGAGAGCTCATGCTTATAAGCGATCACATCAATCTGTCCGGCAACAATCCGCTCATAGGCAAAAACCATGATAAGTTCGGCCCGAGGTTCCCGGATATGACCTACACATACAATAAGGATCTGAGAGAGAAGCTCATTGCAGCAGCCGCTGCAAAGGGAATAAAGCTTCGTGAAGGAGTTTATGCGATGTTTACGGGCCCGAGCTTCGAAACCCCTGCTGAGATCAGATTTGCCAGAATGATAGGCGCTGATGCAGCGGGCATGTCGACTGTTCCTGAGGCGATCATAGCAAATCACGCGGGACTTGAAATAATAGGCATATCATTCCTGTCGAACATGGCTGCAGGAGTGCTCGATAAACCGCTGACCGGTGCGGAAGTCACAGAAGCAGCCATGCGTATAAAAGATACATTCGCCGAAGTTGTAGACATGGCGATAGATATATAAAAAGCACTATTAATCAACTAAAGGAGATAATAACCCCAAATGGAAGCTAAACTTACAAGGGAGCAGGCAAACGAACTCCTGCACAAATACGTTAAAGGTGAGAATTACATCACACACAGCTATGCTGTCGAAGCGATCATGAGAGGTCTTGCTGAGAAGCTGGCACCGGACGATGTCGAATACTGGGGCATCTGCGGACTGCTTCACGACCTCGATGAAGAGACCGCTCCATGGAGAGACGATTTCGGCACCCACGGTCCTACATCGGCAAAGATCCTCAGAGATGAAGGCTTCGGAGACCCGGTAATGGAGAACGCAATAATGGCTCATAATCCGGCATGCGGCAAACACCCTGAAACACAGCTGGAATACGCACTTATAGCTGCGGATCCTATGTCCGGATTCCTTAAGGCTATCGCTCAGATCTATCCGGATAAGAAGATCGCCAGCGTAAAGCATAAATCCGTAAACAAGAGATTCAAGGAGACCCGCTTCGCAGCAGGAGCCAACAGACAGTTCATGAGTCTGATCGAAAAGGCCGGTATGGAATGGGATGAGTTCGTAGATGTATCACTTGCTGCTCTTGTCGGGATCGCTGATGAAATAGGACTGTAAGTTATAAGGGAAAACGATAATGGGAAAGAAGTTCACTTTTTATCCTGAAGGCGTCTGCTCAATGATGATAGAGATAGAGCTTGACGGAGATACTATAAAGGATGTTGTCTTTACGGGCGGGTGCAACGGCAATCTGAGCGGCATATCCAAGCTCATAAAGGGAATGAAAGCAGGGGATGTGATCGAAAAGCTTGAAGGAACAAGATGCGGATTCAAGGACACCTCATGCCCCGATCAGCTGAGCAAGGCTCTCAGGCTTGCTTTGAATGAGGCGGCTGCGTAAAAGGTACGAAGGACGGAGAAACGATATGCTTATAGAGAATAAAGGTGTGAAAGCAGCTCATCTTGAGGAGCTTGCGGCACGGATGACGGAGATCGACACGAGACCGATAGACGGTCATCTGCTTGGCATGCAGGAGAAAGTTGCTGAAGCGCTGGATCACCTGAAGAGAGCGATGTTCCCTTACCATTTCGGTAAATCCCGTGCAAGATTTGCTGAGACCGAAAAGCGGACATATGAGCTGATGAGAGCCTATGACGCTCTGGAACAGACACTTGAACTGGTTTACAAAGACCCGGAAGAAGCAGCAGAGAAAGCCGAAGCTCTGATCAATTCACTTCCTGATATACTCGAAGTGCTCAAGACGGATGTACAGGCCGGATACGATGGAGACCCTGCGGCGAAAAGCCTGGATGAGGTAGTAATGACATACCCGGCTTTTATAGCCATTTTTACATACAGGATCGCTCATAAACTCTATGAGATGAGAGTCCCTATGATACCGAGAGTCATGACGGAGCAGGCTCATGAGGTAACCGGTATCGATATCCATCCCGGAGCAACTATAGGCAGATATTTCTTTATTGACCACGGAACAGGTGTGGTTATCGGAGAGACGACCACTATAGGAGAGCATGTAAAGCTATATCAGCATGTTACTCTCGGGGCCAAGAGCTTCCCGGTCGGGCCTGACGGTACGCCGGTAAAGGGGATCAAACGTCATCCGGACATAGGAGACAGGGTAGTTATCTATGCCGGAGCCACGATACTCGGCGGTGATACGAAGATAGGTGATGACTGCGTGGTGGGCGGCAACGTGTGGCTCACGCACTCTCTTGATCCCGGTGTATCTATAGTGACGAAGCCGAGCGGACAGGCCATGTCGACGGATCAGCTTGATCCTGAAGATTCAATAGAGTGGTTCATCTGAAACTGTGTAAAATGAGCGCTGCAGTCTTGATACAGCAGCGCTTTTTTGATACAATCTTTCGAGTGCGGTCAGCATGTACTAAGTGCTGGTTTCACCGCGACCTGGGGGTAGATAGGTGCTGGTGTGCCTCGCGGTCTTCAAAACCGTTTGCAGGGGGTTGGTAGCCTCCCGGGTGGGTTCGATTCCCACGTACTCCCGCCAAATAGATTACGGAGGTCGGATGCCATGACAAAGAAAGAATTACTGAGGGGACTCCCGAAGATCGATGAAGTGATGAGGCAGGAGTCTCTTGTTGTATTGTCAGAAGAGAAAGGGGATATTCTGGTAACGGACGCTGTACGCGCAGTCATTGCTTCCCTGAGAGCAGCTATTCTGGATCTCAAGGATGGGGAGGCAGAGGATTTCGATGCAAGTGTTCTTGAAACCGGAGCTGTAGCAGAAGCTGCTGAAGCCAGGATCTTCCAGGATGAAGAGCTGAATCTTTATCCGCTCATCAATGCGACCGGTACCATTCTTCACACCAATCTCGGAAGAGCACCTCTTTGCAGGGATGCTGTCGAGAACGTCGCGAGAGTGTCAAAAGGTTATTCCGACCTTGAATATAATGTGCCTAAGGGCAAGCGCGGTTCGCGCCATGACCTCGTAGGAGACCTCATAGCTGCTCTTACAGGAGCTGAGGATGCGATGGTCGTAAACAACAATGCAGCCGCTACCATGATAGTACTGGCTACTCTGGGCAAGGGTAAGGAGATCGTTGTTTCAAGAGGCGAGCTCGTCGAGATCGGCGGAGCGTTCAGGATCCCTGACATAATGATGCAGTCCGGTGCATTCCTGCAGGAAGTCGGAACAAGCAATAAGACAAAGGCATCCGACTATGAGAATGCGATAATGACAAAAGCCATGCTTGAAAAGGGTGACTGGTACGATGAGGATCCTCGTCACGGCAAACGCTTTGAGACCGGAGCACTCATGAAGGTTCATAAGTCAAACTATGACATAGTGGGATTTACGGAAGAAGCATCTCTTGAAGAGCTTGTGGAAATCGGTAAAAAGCATGGCCTCCCTGTTGTTTTCGACATGGGCAACGGCCTGATGCTGGACATGTCAGAGTTCGGACTGAATGAACCTAACATCCCGGCATCACTGGCTACGGGCATCGATGTAATGCTCTTCAGCGGAGATAAGCTGCTGGGAGGACCTCAGGCCGGCATCATCGTAGGTAAGAAGAAATATATCAAGGCAATGAAAAAGCACCCGCTGGCGAGAGCAATGAGGGTAGACAAGATGACCTTCGCAGCTCTCGAGGCGACGCTCATGAAATACAGAGACCGCAAAACGGCACTCAGAGACATCCCGGTACTCCGCATGATCTCCGCATCAAACGAAGATATGAGGAAGAAGGCGGAGAGACTCGCTGATGCCATAAAAAGAGTGAATCCTTCCATCTCTCTGGAACTCGTTCCTGTTGAGGACCAGATCGGAGGCGGCTCCGCACCGATGGTAAGGCTTCCGGGCTGGGCTGTATCCGTGAGGGACGGCAGCAAGTCTGCAGACAGGACGGAGAGAAAGCTCCGCAAGGCAGACATCCCCGTGGTAGCAAGGATAAACGACGACAGACTGCTTCTCTGTGTCCGCACCATAGCTGATGATGAGATAGAGACAACAGCAGAGGCTCTCAGAAAGTAAGAATGAAGAATATAATCATCGGCACAGCCGGTCATGTAGATCACGGAAAAACGACGCTCATCAAAGCTCTCAGCGGGATCGACACGGACAGGCTCATTGAAGAGAAAAAGCGCGGCATCACGATCGAACTCGGCTTTGCCCATATTCCGAATGATGCCGGATACAACATCGGAGTCATCGATGTTCCCGGGCATGAAAAATTCATCAAGCACATGCTGGCGGGGATCGGAGGGATAGACTTCGTACTCTTTGTAGTTGCGGCCGATGAAGGAATAATGCCTCAGACAAGGGAACATTTTGAGATACTCAATTCACTGGGCATAGATGACGGCATTATTGCCGTTACCAAGACCGACATGGTCGAGGAGGAGTGGCTTGAGATGCTGCTCGAGGAAGTAAATGACTATTTCAAAGGATCGTTCCTCGAGGGAAAGCCGGTGATTCCGGTAAGCGCTGCCACCGGTGAGGGTATCGCCGAACTTAAGGCAGAAATAATCGCTAAATGCGACAGGGAAAACAAGCGCCGCGAGGAGAAGGAGCTTTTCAGGCTCCCGGTCGACAGGGTGTTCACGATGCAGGGGTTTGGCACGGTCGTTACCGGCACCCTTATGGACGGAAATGTCAAAGTAGGCGACGATATAATCATCTATCCGGAACAGGTGAGAGCCAAGGTAAGAGGCATACAGACATACGGAAAGGATACTGACACCGCTGTCGCAGGCCAGAGAACGGCCATAAACCTTTCCGGTGTATCAAAAGAAGACATCGACAGGGGTGACATAATAGCGTATCCTGATGCGGTGACGGTCACAAACATGATAGATACTGAGCTGAGCATCTTCAGCTCAGCTGACAGAGTTGTACTGAACAACAGCAGGGTACATCTGTACTGCGGATCAGACGAAGTGCTCTGCAAAGTCATACTCCTTGACAGAGATGCGCTTTCAGCCGGTGAAACGGCTTATGCACAGCTCAGACTGGAGGAGCCGGCTGCCGTAAGACGCGGAGACAGATTCATCATAAGGTTTTACTCACCTATAATAACGGTCGGCGGCGGCCGCATAATCGATGCCCTGCCGGCAAAACACAAGAGAAACAGACCTGAGATACTTGCAGGGATGGATGTGCTTACGCACGGCTCTGTAAGTGAGATCATTTACGCTAAAGCCTGTGAAAGGCGCTTCGTGAAGCAGAAGGAACTTGCGTCAGAGCTCGGTCTTCTGAGCTGCGAAATGACAGCTGCGGCTGAAGGAGGTATCGCAGACGGATCACTGGTCGTGCTGCCTGATGATACGATCGTCAGCGATTCCAAATACGCGCGGCTCAAGGACGATACTGAAAAGATCATAAACGATTATCATACGGACAATCCTCTCGCAGACGGTATCCCGCGTCAGGAGCTTCTGTCAAGACTCAAAGAGAGATGGTTCACCGGTGACGACAAACTCGTTCAGGCGGTACTGAAAGACCTGCTTGGGAGAGGTTTCATCGAAGACAGAGGCAGGAGCATTGCCATCAGCGGCTTCAGCATCGAATACACAGATGAGCAGAAAGCCCTGAAAGACAGGATCGAAGCCATGTATAACGATGCAGGCATCGAGATGATAAAGAACGATGAAGTGTTTGCGCTGAATAAAGACGGCAGGATAGTGCGCGCGATACTCGAGGATCTCGAGTCGGAGGGCGTTATATATAAGGTCAATCCTTCGTATTATATTGAGAGAAAAGCCTGGGATCAGGCGGTCAGCGTGGCAAGGTCTTTTGATGGAGCGTTCACGCTCGCGGAATACAGGGACAGGCTCGGAACATCGAGAAAATACGCCGCTGAATTCCTTCCGGCCATGGATAAAGCCGGGATCACGGTATTCGACGGTGAAACAAGAAGGGCAGTAAAGTAAGAAAGCATGACCGGCAAAGAAAAGTTATCAGTAAACATGACCATGATCAGATCAATAGCAGCGGTACTCGCTGCTGTATTGTGTTTGCTGGCGTTTGCCGGATGCAGTCCGATGAATGATGCCGAAAAGAAGGTGTCAAAAGAACTCAAGGCGCTTCAGGCATCGGACTACTTAGGAGATGAAGTCATTGACCTCAGGGATTCACTGTCGGATGAGGGCAGGGAAAACTTTGACGGATTCCTGAAAAAGCTGAGAGATTTCGATTTTGAGATCACCGGAAGCGAGGAGGATGACGATAAAGACGATGACTATACTCTGGTGAGCGTAAAGATAAAGACCTATGACTTCGGCAGGGAATATCTTGCGGCATGGACTGAATTCCTTAAGACAAATGAAGGCATAGAGTCTGAAGACATTACAGAATTTTACGAAATGCTCTTCACCAGACTCAATTTATTGAATGAAAAAGACCGTATCAATTATATCAAGATCGTATGTATCGATCCGCTCGGTAACGGAGAGTGGGTCGCCAACATAAAAGAAAACGAAGAACTGCAGGATGCCATTTTCGGTGGCATGATGAGCGAGATGAAAGCTCTCGCAGCAGAATAATTAATCATTTTGGAGGAACAAAGATGATCAACAAGTACAGTAACATTTGCATGCATGAAGGCGGACACGAAGGCGGAGCAGCTCCTGAAGACTGCACGCACGACTGCAGCACCTGCGGTGCTGACTGCGCTTCAAGGGAAGGAGGCATTCAGAAAGCCGAACTCAACCCGTACAGCTCCGTAAAGAAAGTTATTGGAGTAGTTTCGGGCAAGGGTGGTGTCGGAAAGTCGATGGTAACAGCTCTTTCGGCACTTGCTGCTACAAGAAACGGTTTCAGGACCGGTATCATGGACGCGGATATCACAGGACCTTCGATCCCTAAAATGTTCGGAGTGCATACAAAAGCTTACGGCAGCGATTACGGTATCCTGCCTGAAGAAACTCCTATGGCTATCAAGCTTATGTCCATAAACCTGCTTGTTGAGAACGAAACAGACCCTGTAGTATGGAGAGGACCTGTGATCGGCGGCGTAGTCGAACAGTTCTGGACTGAAGTATACTGGGGAGATCTCGATGTTCTCTTCATCGACATGCCTCCTGGAACAGGAGATGTGCCTCTGACAGTATTCCAGTCGATCCCTATCGACGGCATCATTGTTGTCACATCGCCTCAGGATCTCGTATCCATGATAGTCGCCAAGGCAGTCAAAATGGCTAATCTGATGAACATCCCTGTTCTCGGAATGGTTGAGAACATGAGCTACATCACTTGCCCTGACTGCGGACGCAGGATAGAGATGTTCGGACCTAGCCAGGCAAAGGCAGTAGCTGCCGAATACGGCATCAAGCTGCTCGAACAGCTCCCTATAGATCCGATCCTCTCACAAGAAGCAGACCTTGGAAAGATCGAATTCAACGAAGGCACTCAGATGGAGTCTATACTTGAAGTGCTTGACGACCTCGGTCTCAAGGCAGAATAACATCAGCTGACACACGTTTCTTAAAGAAAGGGAAACTGCATTGGGCGAACTGATAAGACTTGAAGGAATTGAAAAGAGTTTTGACGACACCGTAGTTCTGAACGGGATCGACCTCAGCGTGGACGAAAATGAATTCGTCACACTGCTGGGTCCTTCGGGATGCGGAAAAACGACGACTCTCCGTATAATTGCAGGCTTTGAGAAGCCGGACAAAGGCAGGGTCTACTTTGACGGCAAGGATATAACGGATCTTCCGGCGAATCAGCGGCCGGTAAATACCGTGTTCCAGAATTACGCACTTTTCCCACATATGACAGTGGGAGAGAACATAGCATTCAGCCTCAGGGTAAAGAACAGACCTGAGGAAGAGATAAAGAAAAAAGTTGCAAATGCTCTCAAACTCGTGAACCTTAAAGGTTTTGAAAACAGGCGTATAGACCAGCTTTCAGGCGGACAGCAGCAGAGGATCGCGATGGCAAGAGCAATAGTCAATGAGCCGAGAGTACTGCTGCTTGACGAACCTCTCGGAGCGCTCGACCTTAAGCTCCGTCAGGAAATGGAATACGAGCTGGTGCGTCTCAAAAAGGAGCTCGGAATCACCTTTATCTACATTACTCACGATCAGGAAGAGGCGCTTACCATGTCTGACAAGGTCGTAGTAATGAATGAAGGATACATACAGCAGGAGGGAACCCCTCAGCAGATATATGATGAGCCGGTAAATGCTTTTGTAGCTGACTTTATCGGTGACAGCAACATCCTTTCAGGCCAGATGGTTGATGAAAAAGTCGTACGCATCGACGGAGTGGATTATCCGTGCATTGACGGAAGAGAAGAAGGATTCCCGCCTAGACGGAGGGTAGACGTCGTAATCAGACCTGAGGATATCGATATAGTTCCTTATGGAGAGGGACTCTGGAACGGAACGATCGTTTCAAAGCTGTTTATCGGAGTCCATTATGAGATGCTGGTGCAGAGTGAGCATGGCAAGGTTGAATGGCTGCTGCAGAACTATGACCAGCATGATGTAGGAGAGAAGATCGGCATGTATGTCGATCCTGAGAATATACAGATAATGCACAAGCCTAAAAGCGAGGCAGAACACGCTATGGAACTTGATCTATGATAGCAAAAAAATCATATTCGATTCCCTTCATAATATGGATAATCGCCGGAACCATCATTCCGCTCGCTTCGATTGCTTATTACGGCTTTACTGACAGGAGCGGCGGCTTTACTTTTGATAACATCATGGCAATGTTCAGGGGCGATCACCTGCAGGCACTCGGTCTTTCGCTTTTGCTTGCATTCATCAGCACTGCCATCTGTCTTTTACTTGCATTTCCTATGGCTATGGTCCTCAGGGAGAGCAAATACGGCAAACAGGGATTCCTCATATTCGTCATAATATTGCCAATGTGGATGAACTTCCTGCTGCGTACGATGGCATGGCAGGTGCTGCTCGAAAGGCAGGGAGTGATAAACGCTCTCATAACAGCAATCGGGCTTCCGCGTCAGGAGATGATGAACACTCCGGGAGCAATAGTGCTCGGCATGGTCTATGACTTTCTGCCGTTCATGATACTTCCGATATACAATACTGTGTCCAAAATCGACAATCACCTTATAGAGGCTGCTTACGATCTTGGCGCCACGAAGAGCAAAGTTTATACAAAGGTCATTTTACCGCTTTCGGTACCGGGAATAGTCAGCGGGATCACCATGGTGTTCATTCCTGCGCTGACGACATTTGTTATCTCTAACATGCTGGGCGGCGGAAAGATCAACCTTATCGGAAACATTATCGAGCAGGAGTTCACAGTCAATTCCAACTGGTATCTTGGATCAGGACTGTCGCTTGTAATGATGGTGTTCATCATCCTAAGCATGCTTATGCTTCAGAAGTTTGACAAGACCGGAGGAGCCAATCTGATCTGATGAAAAAAACGTTAGGACGCATTTACATTTTAATAATTATGCTTTTCCTGTACCTGCCGATTCTGGCTCTTATTGTACTCTCGTTCAATGAATCGAAGTCCATGTCGGTATGGGGAGGATTCAGCCTGCGCTGGTATCAGGAGCTCTTCAGAAGCAGGATCATGATGGGTGCTATAGCAAATACTTTCTCTATAGCGATTCTGGCAGCTCTGATAGCGACCGTTGTAGGAACTCTTGCGGTGCTCGGAATGGCTGCCATGAGACCCCGTACACAGAATGTACTGCTGGGGTTAAACAACATACCTATGCTCAACGCTGACATAGTCACAGGTATCGCGCTGATGCTCTTCTTCCTGATGGTAGGAGCTCCGCGCGGCTATATGACGATTCTTTTCAGTCATGCTACGTTCTGCATACCTTATGTGATATTGTCGGTAAGGCCGCGTGTGAACAAAAATACTGACAGGCTGTTTGAGGCTGCGCTCGATCTCGGGGCTTCCGAGAGATATGCATTCCGCAAAATAGTGCTTCCTGAGCTGCGGCCGGGAATAATGTCTGGTTTTCTCCTCAGCTTTACGATGTCAGTAGATGATTTCATCATCACGTATTTTACCAGAGGCGCAGGAATAAACACTATTTCGACGCTGATCTACAGCGAGGTCAAAGTAGGTATCCGGCCGAGTCTGTTTGCACTGTCAACCATAATATTCGTAGTGGCACTCGTAGTGCTTCTGACCGTGAACTTCAGACAGGATAAGGCAAATAAACTAAGATCAGCCGGCCCGGCAATGTAAATATATAAAGAATATTTTACCCATATATTATATGAATCGAAGGGATCTAAAGAAATAATGTTCAGGGAACTACCCGGTGATGGTGTAAAACACGAAATAGATGCATATATCATGGAATCTGTAAGGAACTTTGCCGCCGAAGGCATCGTTCCGAAGCTTGCCGTGATCAGAGCAGGAGACGATGACGGCCAGAAGTATTATGAAAATGCCATTCTCAGGCAGAGCGACGGATACGGCATCGAGACTCAGGCGATCAATTTCACCAGCAATATAGGGCAGGCTCTTGTCGAGGTAACACTGCAGGCTATCAACGAGGACGAGAGCGTACACGGAATCATACTGCTCAGGCCGCTTCCGGACGGTATCAACAGTGAAAGGCTTCGTACGATGCTCAACCCTGCGAAAGACGTGGATGCAATTACGGATATTTCGATCGCCGAACTTTTCGCAGGTAAGGAAGACGCCTTTTTCGCATGCACTGCAGAAGCGTGCATGGAAGTAATGCGCTATCACGGCATAGATCCTTCCGGACGCAGGGTAACTATTCTCGGCCGGAGCCTTACGGTAGGAAAGCCGCTGGCTATCATGATGCTCAACGCAGATGCGACAGTGACCGTATGCCACTCACGCACGCCTGAGGAAGATCAGATAAAGGCATGCAGGGAAGCGGACATCGTTGTGCTTGCCACAGGTCGCACACAGGCCTATGGAAGCAGGTATTTCAGGGACGGACAGATCATACTTGATGTCGGTACGGGGACCGGCAGAGACGGAAAGATGCATGGAGATCTCGATATCGAAGAGATAAAAGAAGCAGGGGAGATAAGTGATCTCGCTTATACACCTGTACCGGGCGGCATCGGGAGAGTGACCACAGCGATACTGCTCCGAAATATTATCAAAGCCGCAAAGAAAGGGTAAGAAATGGGATTCAGGTATTATTACGCAGACAGAATACGTGAAAAGATGCCCGGATTCAAGGGCACAGATGAAGAACTTCAGGCGGCAATAGATGACATAAGTCTTCTGTATAATTCAGCTATAAAGGAGCTGAAGACCAGACTTGACATTCTTTCGGATGACTTTGATAAGAAGCATTCGTATATGCCTATACACCATGTACATTCGAGGCTCAAGACTTTCGAGAGCATTATCGAAAAGGCAACGAGGTACGGCATTGATGATCCGCTTAACAACCTCGATATGGTGAGGCGCGAGATACTCGACATAGCCGGTATAAGGGTGGTATGCAACTACGAGGAAGATCTTTCGACCATGTCAGGCCTGCTGCTTTCGCAGGAAGACATAGAGATGATAAGGGTCAAGGACTACTGCGACATCCCGAAAGAGAGCGGGTACCGCAGCATGCATGTTGTAGTGGCAGTACCGGTATATCTCGTAAACAAAAGAAAAATGGTACCTGTCGAGATACAGTTCAGGAGTGTCATGATGGATGCCTGGGCAAGCCTCGAACATGAGCTGAGATATAAAAACAAAGGTAATCTCGCGCAGGAGATCGTGGATACACTGAAGGAATGCGCAGAGAATCTGCACGAAGTAGATGAAAAAATGTCCAGAGTACGCCACGAAGTGCTCAAGACAGGCAATAAATACAGCGATTATTAAGGAGAAACGTAGTAACAATGAAGAATCTTGCAAAGACTTACAACCCGAAGGATTTTGAGGACCGCATCTATGAGATGTGGGAGACGGAAGGTGCTTTTGATGCGGAAGTTGATAAGGACAAAAAGCCTTTTACTATCGTAATGCCGCCTCCGAATATCACAGGTCAGCTCCACATGGGACACGCCTTAGACCAGACTCTGCAGGACGTTCTGACAAGATGGAAGAGAATGCAGGGCTACAGCTCACTCTGGCTTCCGGGATCGGACCACGCAAGCATTGCTACCGAGGTCAAGGTAGCGAATGAGCTCAGAGAAAAAACAGGCCGTGACAAGAGGGACTTCACCAGAGAAGAGTTCCTGGGGCACGCATGGGCATGGAAAAAGGAATACGGCGGACGTATCACAAAGCAGTGCCGCAAGCTCGGCGACTCCTGCGACTGGAGGCGCGAGCGTTTTACCATGGACGAAACATGCAATAAGGCTGTAGTCAGATTCTTCATAAACCTTTATGAGAAGGGCTGGATCTACAAAGGCAACCGTCTTATCAACTGGTGCCCTTGCTGCAAGACATCGCTGTCTGATGCAGAAGTAGAGCATGAGGATGAAAACGGAAAATACTGGTACTTCAGATATCCGGCAAAGGACGGAGGCGAAGGGATCACCGTAGCTACATCCAGACCAGAGACCATGTTCGGAGATATAGCGATCGCTGTTCATCCGAGCGATGAGAGATATAAGGATCTTGTAGGAAAGACAGTTATCCTTCCTCTGGTAGGAAGGGAGATCCCTGTTATCGCAGACGAGTATCCGGATCCTGAAAAGGGTACAGGCGCTGTTAAGATCACTCCGGCTCACGACCCTAACGACTTTGAAGTCGGCCAGAGACACAATCTTGAGATGATCTCATGCATGAATGACGACGCCACTATGAATGAGTATGCAGGCAAGTATGCCGGCATGGACAGATACGAGTGCAGGAAGGCATGGGTAAAAGATCTCGAAGAAGCCGGCTTCCTGGTGAAGACAGAAGACATGGTCATTCCTGTCGGTAAGTGCTACAGATGCCACAGTGCTGTCGAACCTATGATGAGCGATCAGTGGTTCGTAAAGATGGAAGAGCTTGCAAAACCGGCTATCGAGGCAGTTGAATCCGGACGCATGAAATTCGTGCCTGAGAGATTCAGTAAGGTATACCTGAAATGGCTCTATGAGATACGTGACTGGTGTATCAGCCGTCAGCTCTGGTGGGGACACAGGATCCCTGCGTATTACTGTGACGACTGCGGCGAGATCGTTGTTGCGGCAGGAATGCCTGAAGTCTGCCCTAAGTGCGGATGCAGACACTTCACGCAGGATGAAGACGTACTTGACACCTGGTTCAGCTCGGCACTCTGGCCGTTCTCAACACTCGGCTGGCCTGAAAAGACTGAGTCTCTTGACTACTTCTATCCGAACAGCGTGCTCGTAACCGGTTACGACATCATCTTCTTCTGGGTAGTCAGAATGGTCTTCTCGGGTTATGAATGCATGGGAGACGCTCCTTATGACTATGTGTTCGTACACGGTCTTGTAAGGGACGAGCTCGGACGCAAGATGTCCAAGTCGCTTGGAAACGGTGTCGATCCGCTTGAGTCGATCGATCAGTACGGAGCCGATGCCCTGAGATTCATGCTCTGCACGGGTATTTCTCCGGGAAATGACACACGTTACATCCCTAAGAGGATCGAAGCTGCGCGTAATTTCGCAAATAAGCTCTGGAACGCTTCCAGATTTACGATAATGAACCTTCAGGACGAGTCCGGCGAGTGGCTGCCTATGGGATATGAAGAGGCAGACCTCAAAGACGAGGACAAGTGGATCCTTCACATGTTAAATGAAGGAGTCAAGTATGTTACCGATCAGCTCGACAAATTCGAGCTCGGTCTTGCAGGTCAGAGAGTTTATGAGCTCATCTGGGATGTTTACTGTGACTGGTACATCGAGATGGTGAAGGGCAGACTCTACGGAGATGATGAAGAGGATAAGAAGGTCGCAAGAGCCGTACTTACAAAGGTCCTCAAAGACCTCCTGAAGCTGCTGCACCCGTTCATGCCGTTCATCACGGAGGAGATATGGGGAGTTCTTCCTCAGGACGGCGATAAGACAGGCCGCGACGCCATGCTTATCAGAGCAGAATGGCCGGCATACGACGCATCGATGAACTATGCCGATTCAGTACGCAGGGTCGAGACAGCCATGGCTGTCATTAAGGCTGTACGTAACATCCGAGCTGAGGCTGACGCTGCTCCAGGCAGAAAGCTCAATCTTATAATAAAGACAGACACGCTCGGTGCAGACATCGAAGCGGTTGCTGACCGCATCAGAAAGCTTGCCAACGTTGTAGATATAGACATCAAGGGAACTGACTTTGAGATGCCTTCAGACGTTATGACTGCAGTCATCGATGGGGCAGAGATCGCTGTAAAACTCGATGATCTGGTCGACAGGGACGCTGAGATCGAAAGGCTCACAAAAGAGAAAGCAAGACTCGAGTCTGAAGTTTCCCGTGTTGAGAAGAAGCTTGCAAATCAGGGTTTCGTCGCAAAGGCTCCTCAGAAACTTGTTGAAGAAGAAAAGGCAAAGGGCGAGAAGTATCGCGAGATGCTCGCAACAGTCATTGCGCGCCTTGATTCACTGAAATAAAATGGCAAGCTTTGACGGACTTGACAGAATGAATGCACTGCTGTCCGCGCTCGGGAATCCTGAGGCGGACTTCAGGGCAATACATATCGCGGGAACGAACGGTAAAGGTTCGACCGCAGTGATGACGGCCTCCATATTAGAGGAGGCCGGTTTTACCGTTGGCCTTTATACGTCTCCCCACCTTGAGATCGAGTGCGAGAGAGTCCAGATATGGGATGGCACTCACCGGATGATCGACCAGGCTCACTTTGATGAGCTTAAAGACAGGGCGAAAGCCATGGAACCTAATGCGACGGTGTTCGAGGTCTATACGGCGGCAGCCTATCTGTACTTTGCTGAGATGAAGCCCGATTATGTTGTTCTTGAGACCGGATTGGGCGGCAGACTTGATTCTACAAACACTCTCAAAAAACCGCTGGTGTCAGTCATCACACAGGTCGGACTCGATCATACGGCTGAGCTTGGAAATACCATATTCAGGATCGCCCGCGAGAAAGCAGGGATCATAAAGCCGGGAGTTCCGGTAGTGTCACAGACTCCGGATCTCAACGTGAAAAACATATTCAGAAGAACAGCTGCCGAAAATGGCTGCGAATTCATCGATGTATCTCTGGTATATGACGAGTACAGAAGTTATGAACTATCGATGAAAGGCTCGCATCAGATAAGAAATGCGGCTACGGCCGCTGAGGCGATCAGGGCTGCCGGCATAGAAGTATCGGAAGAAGCTGTCAGGATAGGCCTTGCAAATGCTTATCTTCCCGGCAGGTTCGAGGTGCTTGATGAAGACAGAGCGGGCAGCGGAGAGCCGTTTTTCATCATTGACGGTGCTCATAATCCGGATGCTGCAGAAGCGCTTGCCGAAACATTCACGGCGTTTACGCGGGAGCATAAAAGCAAAAGAAATTTTGTAATTTTTGGTTGTATGAAAGACAAAAATTACACTCGTATGATACAATTATTGACGGGTAATATGAAAGGCTGCACCTATGCAACGGCCGCCGTTGATTACGGAAGGGCGGAAGACCCGGAGCGCCTGGGAGAGGTATTCGCAGCATGCGGCAGAAGCTGCATAGTATGTGAATCGGCAGCAGAAGCATATGAGATCTCGAAAGAAGGAAATTACGGTTGTGTGCTCGTGACCGGCTCGATTTATCTTGCCGGTGAGTTGAGGAGTCTGTATTTGCAGGATCATAAATCACTGTAATATATATATTAACCAAATTGTTTTATCTCAAGGGAGAGAAAGGATCGGCGTATGTTTGACAGAAACGGTAATGACAACAGCAACTATAATCAGATGATAGTTGAGGAGATCAGCAAAAGTTCCGAGAAAGTCGCAGATCTCGTAAACAGAGAGTATCTGAGACAGAAGAACAACGTAGAGCTCATCGCATCTGAAAACTACTGCTCCGAGGCTGTAATGGCTGCCTGCGGAAGCTGTCTCTCATGGAAGTATGCAGAGGGCTACCCACAGAAGCCGATTGAAAGGTATTCGGGAAACAAGGGCAGA